>CAXYVG010000015.1:0-51443 GCA_964292325.1 uncultured bacterium
CCGAGTCTATGACTGACGCCTAGTGTTTGTGCAGGATTTAATGAGGCGAGGCGGACGGCTTCATATAACGGGCGCTTTAGTACCTGTACTATCGTTCGTACTCCTTGTAAGAGGGGATAGGCGCTGCCAGCGATTGTACCATCTGGTAGGCGGGCGGTGCCGTTTTCAACAATTGTCATTTGTCCACCGAGTTCATATTGTCCATTGGGCATACCAACGGCACGTGTACCATCTGATACAAGGGTTATTTTACTTTGCGGCTTTAAACGCAGCGCCATTTCTAAAATAGCAGGGTGGATATGCACACTATCGCCGATGAATTCCAGTTCGATGTCAGGATTGAGTAATCCTTCGGTTATGGGGCCTGGATCTCGGTGATGAATACCTGGCATAGCATTGAAGGTGTGCGTCAGTCGGCGAACTCCAGAAGCAGCGGCATGGATCATGGCAGAGTAGTCTGCTCCCGTATGGCCGGCAGAAGCAATGATATTATGATTTTGGCATAATGCTAGCAAATCGCTGGCGTCAGTGCGTTCAATGGCAAATGTAATGATGCGAATCAGATCGGGGTAGGTGTCAATCAATTTAGTCAATGCGGCGATCTCTTTTCCAGGGGTAACTGGCGGAAGATAGTCACCAATATGAGCGCCTTTATAACGATATGTTAAAAAGGGACCTTCTAAATGAACACCGAGGAGTTCTGCCTGCAGGTCGTCGTGATTCGCGGTAGCGATATTGGCAAGAGCGGCAGATAGTTGTTCGAAGGGACTTGAGATGCTAGTTGCTAAAAAAGCAGTGGTTCCTTCTCGCAGTAACGCCTGCCGAAGAGCAATCAAACTTTGGGGAGTCGCATCCATGGCATCCTGTCCACCAGCGCCATGGACATGCGTATCAATCAGGCCAGGTATCATAATGTCACCGCTAAACGACAAAACCTCATAGTTGCTATCGACTGGAAGATTATGCCCAATAGCGGCGATACGACCATCTTCAATTAATAAGTCACAATTTTTCTCAAGCGAGTCAGGAAGAACCACTGTGACCTGACGAATCAATTGTTTCAATATAATTCCTCCTATCTAGAAACAGGGGGACAGGTACCTTGTTTTCTTGAGACAAAGTACCCGTCCCTTTGTCTTTTCTCTTGAGACAAAGTACCCGTCCCTTTGTCTTTTCGTCCCTTTGTCTTTTTCTTTATGGCAATCCTCGTAGCGAAACCCTATACCCCATACGCGACAGACCTGCAATATAGCTGTTAGTTTCTTAGTGTTTTATTGTTTTATTTCGTTATAAATAGTTGCAGAGCCTCAGAAATAAACCCTCTCGATTGCTGCAATAACTGAGATGCTTCGTCCGCTGATAAACCAGAGAGAAGCATCAAAATCGCCAGTTTTGATGAACCATTCGCAGCCACAAGAGCCGCAATCGCTTCTTCGCGGCTGACGCCAGTTGCTAAAGAGACAATCCGGTTCGCTCGTTCTTTTAATTTCTCATTGGTCGTTTGTACATCGACCATAAGATTACTATACACTTTTCCTAAGCGAATCATTGCACTGGTTGTTAGCATATTCAGGACCATTTTTTGCGCTGTCCCAGCTTTCATCCGAGTCGACCCCATAATGACTTCGGGTCCTGTTATGACAGTTAGACTAAGGTCTGCGATATTTCCCATTGCTGAATTAGGGCTACAGGTTAATGATATTGTTTTGCAGCCAATTGACTTAGCATATTGTAATCCACCAATTACATACGGAGTGCGACCACTAGCAGCAATGCCGATTAGGATATCGTTATGATTGAGTTCTTTATCTTGCAAGTTTTCGGCAGCTAATGTAGTGGAATCCTCTGCTCCTTCAACAGCGCGGAAGATCGCTTGCGTTCCTCCAGCGATAAGTCCTTGTACAAGCGCTGGATCGGTTCCATAAGTCGGTGGACACTCAGAGGCATCGAGGATGCCGAGCCGACCACTGGTTCCGGCGCCAATGTAAAAGAGTCGCCCGCCAGCTTGTAGTGCAGTTACAATGTAATCAACAGCGGTTGCAATGCTCGGCAGAACTTCGGTGATGGCAGTAGCGACGGTTTGATCTTCTTGATTAATCAGTTTGACAATGTCTAACGTAGAGGCAGAGTCAATGGCGATGGTATTTGGATTACGGGATTCAGTTGCGAGTTTTTCAAGATTCATGTTTGATCTCCTTTAAACGGAAAGGTTGTCCAGGATGAATGTATGATAATAAAAATAGTTCTTCTGGAATCACTTGTGCGGCAACATTTACTCGATGGTCAGCTGGTAGGGGGGATTGCAAGATTTGCAGTTCTCCCATATAGCGAAGATATTCTTTATTATCAATCGTGATAGCCCCTACTGTACGTGGTAGCGCAGGGCGGGGAGGGATAACGGTGTGGCAGAGAGTGCGAGCCTCTTGTGAGCGGACCACGACTTCACCTGGGTCTGTACGATTGGTGTGAGTGGTAAATACAATATCACGCTCAGCGGCAGAGATATCGGTTGCCACTGTCACTTGTAGCTCTATACAATTGGCATCGAGCGAAGATACACTCGCAAGTTCTTCCTCTTGTGCTAACGGATCGCCAAATAAAATACCATCTACCAATTGGCAAGCGAGTAGTTCTTTAGCCGCTAGCTTTGGAGAAACAAAACGATGTTTTTCAAGAGTGGGTAGACCGGCAAAGATAGGACCACGAGGACAACTGCGAGAAGGAATAAAGGCAAGTACGGGAATGCCATATTCACGAAACAGTTTAGAACGTTCGGCAAAGAGTGAAAAGGAAAGACCAGTTTCAGGGCGAGGATAATAATTATGGCAGGCTCGTATTTTTGTTAGATCTGCCTTGGCCTTAGCGATTTGTTGCAGTATAACAGGTGTAATGGTACTAGCATTGAGCTCGATTTCTAAACCGCTAGTACGAGTAATGGTAGCGATTTGGGTAGCAGAAAAACCATAATCAAGACGAACGGTAGATAGTCCTAACTTTTTTAAAGGGGAAAAATCAGAGTGACTAGCGCCAAGCATCTGGAAAGCTTGTGGCGATATATCGGCTGTAATGGAGTATCCTAGATGTACAGCTTCGCTAATGAAACTTTGAAAATCGGATACCATTGATTTGGGGTCAGCTTCTGGAATATGAAGCGATGTAAATAGGCGAGTATAGCCATATTGATGAGCGAGCTTTAGATAATTTTTGATGGTATCAAGTGATTGTCCAAGTCCAATGAATGCTGAGATTCCTTTTTCCCACATCTTATGATGCCTCCCTAGAGTTATGTAGCGGAGCCATTTCTTCTGGATCGTCAAAGCCGGCGATATAAGTAATAATAAAGCCCGCAATATAAGCAATGGCAATGCCAGTCAGATAATATCCAATTTGACCTGGTTTGATCAGAAACGCTAGGGGGAGTCCTGATAAACCAAGGGCGATAGAATTTACCTGCATCATAGCTTGAAAGGCTCCCCCACATCCCGCTCCGATACAGGCTGTAATGAAAGGACGCCCAAGAGGAAGAGTAACACCGAAGATAAGTGGCTCGCCGATCCCGAGGATGCCGACGGGGAGTGCACCTTTAATGATCTCTTTTAAACGGCTATTTTTGGTTTTTAGGTATACAGCGGCAGTTGCTCCGACTTGTCCAGCACCAGCCATTGCTAAAATAGGCATAAGGGGATTTTCTTTTAACGTATTTAAAAATTCCATATGAACAGGCAATATACCTTGATGAAGACCTGTCATAACGACAGGGAGGAAGGTGGAAGCTAGAATAAAGCCGGCGATCGAACCGCCTAGCGTCAGCATATTTTTAAATAAATGGATAATACCGTCTGATAAGACGCCACCAATTGGTTGCAATATATAAAAGGTAGCAAATCCAGTAATTAAGAGGGTAAGGGCTGGAGTAATAACAATATCGATAGCAGTTGGCACTAGTTTCCGGATTCTTTTTTCTAGCATCGCCATGCACCAAGCGACAAGCAGTACACCGATTAAACCGCCTCGGCCAGGAACTAAGGCAGATCCATTGATCGTGATGGAGGCTATCGCAGGATTTATGATGAGCACACCTGCGAGTCCGCCCATTGCTGGTGTACCACCAAATTCTTTCGCAGTATTGATGCCAACGAAAATGCCAAGGTAAGAAAAAATACCCCAACCAATTACATTTAAGATGGCAATAAAGGTTCCTGCTGGGTCCGCACCAAAGCGAATTGCGATATTGGTTACACCAGCTACCATACCAGAGGCAACAATAGCCGGAATTAGAGGTACAAAGATATTGGAAAGTCTATGTAAAAACGCCTTGATCGATTTGCGCTTATTTTCATTCGCCAGCGATTTGGTTTTCGTATCATTTACTGGCTCGGTTTGTACGCCAAGCAGAGAGGTTACTTCAGCCGCGACTTTATTAACAAAGCCAGGACCCAGAATGATTTGCAGTTGTCCGCTAGCTTCTACGACTCCCAGTACGCCAGTTAATTTTTTTAACTCTGTGAGATTGCTTTTCGAAAAATCGATCAGCGTGAGGCGAAGGCGAGTCATACAATGAGTCGTAGCACGAATGTTTTCGTTACCACCAATTAATGGAATAATTTGCATTGCCAATTTTTTTTCGTTTGTCACAGCTTTCACTCTCCGTTATAATGGTTTAATAGGTAATGGCTAGGTTACGTGTTTTTATAGTCCATTCAATATAGGAAATATAGTGGAGGTATAACATATGAAAGAGGTTGCGGTGTTAGCTGTTGATGTGGGGGGCACATGGTGCCGGGCACTATTTTGCAGTAACAACGGGCAAATTCTTGATTATACGCAGGGCGGTTCAGGTAATTATCATAGCATTGGTGCGAAGGTAGCCCTATCGAATTTGAGCGAGGTATTAACATCACTTACGAAACAGCAGGCTCATCGCGTGCAATGCGCAGTTTTTGGCTTAGCTGGTCTTGATACAGAGAAAGATCGAGTCTTTTTACAATCCATTGTACAGCAAGCGCTAGTAGCTGCCAATATAGTTGCAGACCATGTATATGTAGATAATGATGCAATGGTTACATTGAAAGGGATAGCTCGGCAAAATAATGGTGTGATGATCGTTGCCGGTACTGGTTCCATTGCATGGGGGATCACCCAAGATGGTCGAGAGGCTAGAGTTGGTGGTTGGGGATACCGTATTGGTGACGAAGGTAGTGGTTACTCGATTGGCAAAGCCGCTGTCACTCATATTTTACGAGCGTATGATGGGCGAGAAGCAACATCTGGTATTTGCGCTGCGGTATTAGAGGAAATGTCCTTTGCTGATGAAGATGCGCTAGTGAATTGGGTGTATAGTCCAGAGTTTTCAATAAAAAAAATGGCTGCTTTCGCACCACTCATCATGAAACTTGCAGAATCTGGTGATTGGAAGGCAATCGAAATTAGTGTATTTGCTAGCCAACAATTAGCAGATATGGTCTTTGCAGTCGTTCGTAAACTTGATATTGGTAACGAGAAAATGAATTTGATTTTTTGTGGAGGCGTGTTGCAAAGCCCTATCATAAAGCGTCAGCTTATTGCACTGTTAGCGGATTTTAGCAGTGATATACAGGTGACGATTCCAGATTATCAGCCAATCTGTGCAGGTGCAAATTATGGTCTGATGCTTATGGGACTTGATTATGATATAAGTCTACAGCAACTTTCAAAACAGTTAAGCGCTATAACTTTTAGATCATAAGATAGCGTTATTTTGAGCGACATATTGCTAGTTTATCTTAAATTTTCGTATTTAACAACTATAGTATCATTCGTATTATCATCATAAAAACTTTTAAATTCAGGTGTAAAACAAATTCATCAAATACAAGGTGGTGCCCTTTTGAATTTTATACCAAAATGTAAACTGCAAACTAAAATAACAATTTTAGTATTCGCGGTAGTGGTTGTGGCTTTATTGATTACCAATGTATTAATTTCTCGTAGTATTAAGAGTGAAATACAAAACGGTACAGGACGGCAGGCAAATAGTATTGCTCATATTATGGCTCGTTCTCCGATTGTAATAGAAGGATTGATGAATGAGAAGAGTGTTGCTGCTATGCAGGTTTATGTAAATGAGAGTCAGAAAGAGGGCGACGTTCAATTTATTGTTATTTTGGATATGCAAGGAGTACGAAAGTCTCATCCAGATAAAGATAAAATTGGGAAACGTTTTGTTGGTGGAGATGAGATAGAAGCTTTAAATGGAAAAGAATATATCTCAATAGCGCGAGGTACGCTTGGTGATTCATTGCGAGCCTTTGTACCCGTCATTGCACCGGATGGTCAACAGATCGGTGTGGTGGTGGTTGGTATATTGCTAAATACGATTGTCGCATTGGTAAGGGAAATTAGTAAAGTGTTGCTACTGGTCACTTTAATTGGAATGGTGATAGGAATTGTAGGGGCTTTTATGTTATCATATAATATTAAGAAAACATTATTTGGATTAGAACCAGAAGCCATTGCGAAGCGACTAGAAGAACGAAATGCCATGCTACAATCTGTGTATGGTGGAATTATTGCTGTTGATAGCCAAGGCATGATTACCATGGTGAATAATGAGGCGCTAAAGATGCTCAATTTGCTAGAGTCACATGATAATCCAGTCGGTAAACCCGTTCAGCTTTATATACCTAATACGCGGTTACTAGAAGTGATTCGAACTGGCGTCGCAGAATATAATCAGGAGCAAAATTTTCGGGGATTATCGGTTCTTACCAATCGTCTGCCAATGATGATTAATGGCAAAATTATTGGTGCAATTTCGACCTTTCACGATAAGACGGAAGTCAAGAGACTCGCAGAAGAATTGACAGGTGTCCGTGATTATGTGGATGCTTTAAGGGCTCAGGCTCATGAATTTATGAATAAGTTACATGTGATTTTAGGACTGGCTAAATTGGAAAGCTATGATCAACTCGCAATTTATATTAATCGTATTGTCTCTAAGCAGGAAGCGGAGGTTAGTTTTGTTTCCAAACGAATTCGAGAACCTGTGATTGCAGGTTTTATTCTCAGTAAACTCAGTGTAGCCAGAGAAAAAAATGTGTATATGCATTTAGCAGAAGAGAGCTATGTTCCGCAGCCAAAGCAAGAACATGTGGTTCATGAATTGGTCACAATTATTGGTAATCTATTAGAAAATGCATTTGACGCAGTAGAACGTTCTACACTTAGGGAAGTAGAATTGCACATGTATTATGATGAGGAAGCGTTATATATACATGTAAGTGATACAGGTGAAGGTATTTTACCAGAAATCCATGAGAATTTATTTAAAAAAGGTGCTTCTAGTAAAGGAAAACATCATGGATATGGTTTGTATTTGGTAAAGTGTAGCGTAGAACAGCTACACGGAGAGATTGATTTTGAAACAAGACCAGGTGAAGGAACGGTATTTACAGTAAGAGTACCTTATAAAGTAAAGGAGGTAGAAAACCAAGATGATTAAGGTGTTAATCGTAGAAGATGATCCTATGGTTGCAGAATTAAATCGACGTTATATTGAACAAGTACCAGGTTACTTACTTTGCGGAATTGTTTCAAATGCTGGTGAGGCGCTTAAGGTACTGGAAAATAAGAAAGTTGATTTACTACTACTGGATATTTTCATGCCTGGTATGAATGGCTTAGAACTGCTTTCCCATATCCGCCAGCAAAATTATAGTGTAGATGTGATTGTCGTGTCAGCTGCGCGAGATAATCAAAGTATTCAGTCTGCGCTGCGTGCTGGCGCAGTGGATTATCTGATTAAACCGTTTGAGTTTGAACGTTTACAGGCCGCCTTGCTAACGTTAAATCGAAGGATACAGTTAATTAAGAAGACTTCGCATGTTTCCCAGCAGGAACTAGATCAGCAGATATTTTCTCGGAGCGCATCTAAGAGAATGGAGTTACCAAAGGGGCTAGATCGTAATACCATCAAAAAAGTGTGGGATGAAATTTTAGAAATTGAGAATGAATTTACGGCTGAAGAACTGGCTAATCATACAGGGCTTTCTCCTGTATCCATTCGAAAGTATATAAAATACTTTCAACAAATCGAGTTATTGACTGCTGAAGTAAGTTATGGAGCGGTTGGTAGACCTGTATATAAATATCGTTATATTCGTCAAAACAAGTAACAGAGGAGAGGCAATATGGCAAAAGCAAAACCTAAAAGAAAATGGTGGCTAATGGGGATAGGAATTGTCGCAATTGTCATATTATATGTGAAGTTTTTCCTGCCTGCTCATCCACCCTCATCTTCTCAATACCATATAGAAAAAACGGGAGCTGGATCGGTAGTTGATTTTACCGAATCAGCAACAAAAATACATACTACGATTGATAGTGCGTTACAGAAGGCTGGTATAGCAGCAAAAGACTCAAAGGGAATGGTCAAGGAAATACCGCGTCAAAAGGTGGAAGGTATAATCCGTTGGCATACAAGGCAGTTAGTCGTCAATATACCGGCAAATATGTCAGCTGAAAATATACAGCAGGTTTTACAGACTGGGTTATCGATGGGTCAAGTGCTATCATCGCAGCCGGATCAATATCAAGGTCTATCCGCGTTACGTATTGACATTGGTTTAAAGGATAAAGTAGGAGACGAGGATATTACTATAATTAGTGATCAGGTATATGTGATTCGCGGAAAAACAGCTCTCCAAGATGCGAAAGTGAAAGGAAAGGAACGCGGGAAAATGGCGATTGTGATTGATGATTTTGGCTATAAGAAAGAACCAATTGCTACTTTCGCTGCAATTGCTCGTCCATTGACGTTTGCCGTATTACCATATCGTCCATTTACGAACGAAGCTGCGACAAGAGGGATCAGTTCAGGCCATCAAGTACTATTACATTTACCGATGGAGCCATTGCAACAAAGCGAACAGTCTGAGAAGTTCACGATTACTGTAGCGATGAGTGATCTGGAAATACAAGATATGGCCAGGAAGGCGATTCAGTCAGTACCAGGAATTATCGGGGTGAATAATCATCAAGGATCAAGAACGACAGCGAATAAAAGAGCAATGAGAAGTGTGCTGAATGAAATCAAAGCAAATAACTTATTTTTTCTTGATAGTCGAACCAATAGTCAATCGGTAGGTGTGGAAATGGCAAGAAAAATGGGAATTCGCACGGGAGCGAACGAGTTATTTCTTGATAATACGGATGATGTGAGTGCGATAAAGGAAAAACTACGTACGGCGCAAGAAATGGCCATCAAGCATGGTAGTGTCATTGTCATTGGTCATGCACGTCACAATACCGCGATTGCCGTTAGCGAAATGATACCGGAACTAGAGAAACATGGCATACGACTGGTTTTTGTTTCTCAAATGATGAATTAAAAAAATAATACAAAATAAATGATAGAATTTTCAAAAAACTATTGTAATTTTACGGTAAGCATGGTACTATGTAATCAAGCACCACCCCTACAAATGACTTGGTAATGTAAAGGTCTTGGAGCTAAGGTTTCTAGTCTGTGCAGTCAGTTAGTTGGTTACGAGGTTGAGTGTTTTTCTTGTTAGGTTCACGTAGTTGGTTATCTAGTTCGGTAGTTCGGTAGTTCGGTTGGAAGGTTACGGGAGTTAGATCAATCGGTGACAAGTAAATAAGTGTTATCCTGAAAGGTTGATGTTGAGTTTGTCTCAAATAAAACAGGTGTAGGGATGGTGTCTTTTGAGAGAAGGTAAATCCTTCTCTCGTTTATTTTTTTTGAAGTAATAAAATATCGTTTTACCACTTGACACGTTTCGTGCTTTGCTTTATTATAATTAATATATGATAATGAGAATTGATATCAGTGATAAAGGAGGGTACAACTTATGAAAAAACTTCTTAGTGAATTACAGCCAGGTGAAAAAGGTATAGTGAAAAAAGTAATTGGCAATAGTATGGTGAAACGTCGTATTGTTGATATGGGAGTTGTCAGTGGTACCCTGATTGAAGTACAAAAATTTGCACCCTTAGGAGATCCTATGGAGATAAAGGTTAAAGGATTTAATCTTTCACTTAGAAAGACAGAAGCGGATATGATTGAACTGGAAACGGCATAAAGAAGGAGGGTTTATTATGCCACTTGCATTTGCAAAAGTAGGACAAAAATGTATTATCAAAAATTTTTCTTGTTCTTGTGATGTACGTATGCGCATGATAAATATGGGCTTTATTCCTGGTTTGCCAGTAGAGATCATGAGTAAAATAAATGGAATGTTATTGGTTCGTATTGGTACATCACGTCTGATGTTAGATTGTTGTTTAGCCAATCAAATCCATATCAGTTAGGGAAAAAATAGTGAGAATGATAATCAATTTCACGGTCGAGTTAGAAGGGGAATGATCATGGAAAATAAAAAAATGACGGTAGCATTAGTCGGTAATCCTAATTCCGGCAAGACTACTATTTTTAATAACTTAACAGGTAGTCGGCAACATGTAGGAAATTATCCTGGCGTCACAGTTGAGAAGAAAGAAGGATATCGTAATTTTAAGGATCATGATTTTTTAATTGTTGATTTACCAGGAACATATAGTTTAACTGCATATTCATTAGAAGAAGTAGTAACTCGTAATTTTATTGTACATGATAAACCTCATATGGTGATTGATGTATTAGATGCATCTAATTTGGAGAGAAACTTATATTTATCAGTTCAGCTGTTAGAACTAGATCGTCCAACTATTTTAGCATTAAATATGATTGATGTAGCAGATGCATCGGGACTTAAAATAGATGATAAAAAATTCTCTGAATATTTAGGTGGAATTCCAATCATACGGACAAATGGTGTAAATAATCACGGAATGGAGAATCTTTTACATGCTATCATGCAAGTAAGTGAGGATAATAAGTCGGTAAAATTTAAGCTAGATTATGGTGTGGAAATTGAAAATGCAATACAAAAAATAGAGCCATTATTAGTAACTTTGCACAATCAACTGCAGTTTCCTACTCGGTGGCTAGCTCTAAAATTATTAGAAAATGATAGTAATATTATTGATTCTGTTAAACTGCTAGAGCAGGCTGATCAGATTATCGATGTTATCAATGAACTTCGATCTGAGCTAGTTCAGCAAATAGGCGAAGATGTGGAAGTCTATATTGCAGGTCAAAGGTACCAGTTTGTTGGCAAGGTATATCAGCATGCTGTTGATAGTAGAGCGGTAAATTCGGTAACCACCTCAGATAAAATTGATAAAATTTTGACAAACAGAATGTTTGGATTACCTATATTCTTTGCATTAATGTGGATTGTATTTAATGTGGTATTTACATTAGGTAATATTCCCCAAGATTGGATTGCCCAAGGTTTTGGTATCCTTAGTAAATATTTGGGCAGTATGATTGGTGAAGGTCCTCTTAAGTCTTTGCTTGTTGACGGGATTGTAGGAGGGGTAGGCAGTGTTCTTGTTTTCATACCCAATATTTTATTATTATTTTTAGCAATTGCCATATTAGAAGATACGGGATATATGGCGAGAGCCGCTTTTATTATGGACAAAGTAATGACTCGATTTGGTTTACATGGTAAATCCTTCATTCCATTATTATTAGGATTTGGATGTAGTGCAACAGCAATAATGGGAACTAGGACGCTGGAAAATCCTCGGGATCGGATTATTACTATGCTGGTAACGCCGCTTATGAGTTGTAGTGCCAAACTCCCTGTATATACGATTTTAATTGCCGGTTTTTTCGATGAAAAGATTGCGGGTAATGTGCTATTTTCGATCTATTTTTTAGGAATCATATTATCCATCGCGATGTCTTGGCTTCTTCGTAGTTCCTTCTTTAAAGGGGAAAGTGAACCTTTTGTGATGGAATTGCCACCATATCGTATACCGACACTGAAAAGTGTTGTGATTCATATGTGGGAACGCAGCAAACTGTATATAAAAAAAGCAGGAACGATTATCTTAGCAGCCTCTATTTTAATGTGGTTTTTAACAACCTATCCAAAAGATATCAACTATATGAATGATTATGAGGCTTTGCTGGCAAAGGCTGAGGAAACCTATACAAAGCAAATAAATGAAGAGGTTTTATTAAAGCTGGACCTTAAAGATATTGGTGGAAATGAAACACTAAGTGTTTTAATTGATGATATTCAGAAAAACGAAGAAAATTTTGATGAAGAAACGAAGGGCATCGATGAAATTTCTCCACAATATAGTAAATTTGAAGCTGAAAAAACTGACAAAAACCAACAATTAAAAGCTCAAAATCAAGATTTATATGTGTATGCTGCAAGATATGTAGAAATTACTAAAACAATGGAAGATAAAAAGAAAAAAATTGAAAATAAAAAATCTAGCGAAGAATTAGAACAAAGCTATGCTGGACAATTTGGCAAGATGATTGAACCTGCCATCACTCCTCTAGGTTTTGATTGGCGGATTGGTATTAGTCTTGTATCAGGGGTTACGGCAAAAGAGGTGATCGTCAGCACGATGGGGACGATTTATAGTATCGGAGATGGAACGGAAAATAGTCATAGTATGACAAAGGCCTTAAGAAATGATGAGCGTATGAACCCACTGGTCGCCTATGCACTGATGGTTTTTGTATTGATTTACTCTCCATGTCTTGCAGTGCTTGCCGTGATGAAAAGAGAGACTGGTTCATGGAAATGGCCCGCAATCAGTATGGTGTATTTGACAACATTAGCGTGGGTTGTTACTTTTATCGTATATCAAGGTGGAAGGTTATTAGGACTGGGTAGTTAAAAAGGAGTGGTTGTGATGCAGACAACGATTGTATATATAATCGGGGCATTAGCACTTGGATATTTAGTCATGACAGCTTGGAAAAAAGCTACAGGACAAGGTTCAGGTTGCGGTTCAAATGGTTGTAAAGGTTGTAGCAGTGTCGGGAAATGTAAATAAAGTGAAAAAAATAAGAATAACTATCACAAGTTATTCTTATTTTTCTTTACATTTGCTAAGTAATAGCGTTATAATTCATTTTGTATATAAATATCAAAAACGTAATAGTTATATTGCATATGAATTGTAAATGAGGTTTAAAAAAGAATCATGATAATCACATGTGGGAAAAAATCAACAATGAAAATTGGTTTTTTAGTAGTGGCTGTAGCCGCTGTCCTATTATTAGTGCATTTTATTGGTATTAGTCGTCTAACGCCAGAAGCCATTCGGAATTTAATTATTTCTTTTGGTTGGTGGGGACCTGTAGCCTATATATTTATTTATACCATTAGGCCCCTACTGTTATTTCCGGCGATTATTTTAACATTAGCTGGTGGTTTAGCATTTGGTCCTTGGTGGGGGACGTTATATGTAGTGCTCGGCGGATTATCTGGAGCCTGCTTATGTTTTTCCATTGCTCGCTTACTTGGTCATGAAAAAATGAAAAAATTTTTGGGGCGATATTCTCAAATACAAGCATTTGATGAGCAGGTAGTAGAACATGGTTTTCGGACGATGCTCATTATGAGAGTGGTGCCGATTTTCCCTTATGATCCGGTTAGTTATTTAGCGGGTTTATCAAGTATTTCTTTTCGTGATTATGCGTTAGCTACTGCCATCGGTATGTTACCTGGAGCATTTGCTTATAATGTGCTGGGGCATTCCCTAACTGATATCTTATCACCGACTTTTTTAATGGCAGTAGCGCTTGTGATATTCGTCATGTGCACACCGCTATTGTATCATTTTGCCAAACATAAATAATGTAAAAAAAGAGACTTAGCGATAAGTCTCTTTTTTACCCTTGTATTCCCCCTATATATTACTTAGTTTTGATTTCTTTATTCCAAAAAGTAAGATGCTTTGCATATAGTTCTTCGCGAGTGAGTTCGGCTGGCCATAGCGTGCTCGTTGGGTTTCGGCGCATGGCGGAGGCGAGGTGAGCATAGAGGGTAGGATTACTTTTTCCCATTTCTGCAATCATCTCTTTGGCTTCTTGGCGTTTTGTATGACCATTAAATGGACAGGGGCTGGGGATGGGGGTGAAGCCATGTAGTGCAGGGGTTTCTTTGAGTTCGTATTCACGAAAGTATACAAGAGGGCGAATTACAGTAAGTTTGCTTTGATCTAAGTAGGTGGTCGGCATAAAGGTGTTAATTTGTCCGGAATAGAGTATACTCATTAGAAAGGTCTCTACAGCATCATCATGATGGTGGGCGTAGGCCACTTTATTAAAACCGTTTTCTACTGCAAATTTATTGATGGCTCCTCGGCGAAAAAATGCGCAGCTAAAACAAGGATCATTCCCGTTGTTTTTGTCAATAATGCCAGAAATATCAACTTTTTTAGTATGAAAAGGTATGTTAAGATTGGTACAAAAGGTAGCAAGCTCTTGTGTATCAAATGTGTCAGTAAACATTGGATCAATGGTTAAGACGGAGAGGGTAAAGGGTGTTGCCGAGCGCTTACGCAGGATGGAAAGAGCGTAGGTCAGAAAAAGGCTGTCTTTGCCACCAGATAAACCAATGAGTATGTTATCATTTTTTTGGATCATATCAAATTCAATAATGGCTCGGCATAGGCGTCCGAAGTATTCTTGGGGAAGTTTGTTATTCATAATATACCTCATCAAATTTATAAACTCTACAAAATAGCTTATCAGAAAAATTGATAATGATCAACTGAGCGTGTATGACGCATTAATATGACGTATTAAGAAAATAGCAGCTGTATTGTTAGTCTGTCGTGGATGGGCTATAAGGGGGTCCTTATAACCCATCCACGATGATTGTCAGTAAAAGAATGAGTGTGTTATATATAGTGTATATTTTATACTGTTAATTTTCGACTTAATAGTGTAAAATATAAGGACGTAAATTTCTATAATTATATAAGAAATAGCAATGGGGGATATGTTCATGAAAGAAAATTCTAAACCTATCTATGTTATCGGGCATCGTAACCCTGATACTGATTCTATATGTTCGGCAATTGGTTATGCTCATATGAAGCAAGCTGTGGGAGAAAACGCGATAGCAGCTCGATCAGGGAAAATAAGTGCTGAAACTGAATTTGTATTAGACAAATTAGGGTTTGAAAAGCCAAAACTCATTATTGATTTATATCCACGTGTAAAAGAAATTATGAATCGTGATGTAGTGGTTGCTCGAACCAATGATACATTGCGCGATTTAGGACGGATAATGAGAGAACAGAATGTCAAATCGGTAGCTGTTGTGAATGAGGAGCAGACGCTAGTTGGCATTGTGTCAGTAGGGGATTTTTCAAAACTATATTTTGATGAGCTGGAAATGCAAGATTTGAGTGAGACGGGTGTTGATTTTGCAGGAATTCTTAGAGTACTCGAAGGTCAATTAATTTGTGGTGAAGACTTAGAACGTAAAGTAGCTGGTCGATTACATATTGCTGCAAGTAGCCATAATGTGATACGGGATATCATTAAGCCAGGTGATATTGTATTAGCTGGTGAACGTCCAAGAGCCCAATTGGCTTCTTTAAAGTGTAATATTGCATGCCTGGTCGTGACGGGGAATTCTGAAATTGATGAGGAAGTATTAGAACGTGCGAAAGCGCAAGGGGTAATTGTAATTAAAGCAATGCAGGACACTTATACTTGTGCTCGGCTTATTAATCAAAGCATTCCAGTAGAGATGATTATGCAGAAACAGATTAGTTGGTTTAAGCCAACTGACTTGGTCACTGATATCAAAGAATTTATTACGAAGACAAATTATCGTTTATATCCAGTCGTAGAAAATGGAAAAGTAGTAGGGGCCATTCATCGTGATAAACTGATTATTCAAGAACGGACAAAAGTAATTCTAGTGGATCATAATGAACAAGGACAAGCAGTAGAAGGTATCGAAGAGGCGAAGATTGTAGAAATTATTGATCATCATCGTTTAGGTGGTCTGCAAACGAGTGAACCGATCTTTATTCGTCATGAACCTGTAGGATGTACGGCTACTATTGTCGCAGATATGCATTGGCATCGAAATATTGAGATACCTGCCAAGATTGCCGGCTTATTATTGGCGGCGATTCTATCAGATACAGTGCTCTTTAAATCGCCTACCTGTACTTCTAAGGATCGTAGCACAGCTGAAAAGTTGGCTGCTATTGCGGGCCTTGATATACAGGAATTCGGTATGAGTCTACTAAAGGCCGGTGCCAGTATCAAAGGTTTAAGTACGAATGACATTATTGGCAATGATATTAAAGAATTCCAGATTGGGGACTATCGTGTAGCTATTAGCCAAATGTCGGTCATGGATTCTAATGAAATATTAGTAATCAAAGAAGAGTTGCTTGCGGATATGGAAAGTATGCGTAGTAAGGAAAATTATGATTTGGTGTTGCTAATGGTGACTAATATTATAGAAGAAGGGACTCATCTTTTATTTGTAGGGCAACCTGCTAGTTTAGTAACCAAAGCCTTTGGTAATAATACTAAAGATGAAGTGCTATATTTGCCTGGCGTGATGTCACGTAAAAAACAAGTCATTCCGCCTTTGTCAGAAGCTGTAAAGGTGTAATACACATCTAACTGAATAAAGAAGCACAAAGACTACAAAGAGAATACTGAAAACTTTGTGTCCTTTGTGCTTCTTTGCAATTTTTTTGAATGTTACAGGAGATGGGATTTTTTTGCCGAACGTTATATGGTTATAGGTTGTTAAAACGTAAGCGTTAGTACGGAGGATTATATGCACAATTTATTAGAGGGACTCAATCCTAGACAACGAGAAGCTGTTATGCACACAGATGGTCCACTGCTTATTATGGCTGGTGCAGGTTCTGGTAAGACGAAGGTGTTAACTTGTCGTATTGCTTATCTACTGGAACAGGGAGTTGCACCTTACCGAATTTTGGCCATTACCTTTACCAATAAAGCGGCTGCTGAAATGAAAGAACGTGTACATGCAATAGTAGGAGAGCAAAGTAAGGATATTTGGCTCAGTACATTCCATGCGTTTTGTGCGAAGTTATTGCGTATAGAAATTGAAGGGATGTCAGGCTATAAACGAAATTTTGTTATTTATGATACTTCAGATACTCAGGCTTTGATTAAAACCTGTTTAAAACAATTAAATCTAGATGACAAACAATTTCAGCCTAGCAGCATTTTATCGGCTATTTCCACGGCTAAAAATGCGTTACAGGATGATCGAGATTTTGCGGCGCGAGCGGGAAATTTTCATGAACAAAAAGTGGCGGAAATATACCAACTTTATCAACAAAAGTTGCGTACGAATAATGCGCTAGATTTTGATGACTTACTGATGTTGTCAGTGCGGTTATTGCAAAATAATGAAGAAGTACTACAAAAATATCAGAATAAATTTCAGTATATTATGATTGATGAGTATCAAGATACCAACCGGGCCCAGTATTTATTAGCACAAATGTTAGCGAGTAAGCATCGGAATCTTTGTGTAGTAGGGGATGCTGACCAAAGCATTTATGGTTGGCGTGGGGCTGATATCCGTAATATTTTGGATTTTGAGAAGGATTATCCAGAAGTTACTATGATTACATTAGAACAAAATTATCGTTCAACGCAAGTGATCTTAAATGCTGCGAATGCTGTCATTGAACATAATACTGATCGTCGCCCCAAAGAACTTTGGACGCAAAATTCTGAGGGGGAGCTCATTACTCATTATTTAGCTCATCATGAACGTGATGAAGCTCAATTTATTGCAGATACGATTACAAAACTAAATACGGTATATTGTACATCATATGGCGATATTGCAATACTATATCGTACCAATACGCAGTCACGGGTTATTGAAGAAGCATTTATGAAAAGTGGTATTCCCTATGTGATTGTCGGTGGACTGAAGTTTTATGATCGCAAAGAAATTAAAGATATTTTATCTTACTTGCGCGTGATTTTTAATCCTTCTGATAGCGTTAGTTTGATGCGGATTATCAATGTACCTCGGCGCGGTCTAGGTGATACAACTATTAGTCGTCTAAATGAATATGCACTGCAAAATAATATGACACTGTTTGATGTAGTAAGTAATCCTGATTTAGTGCCTGGTCTTACGGCAAGGTCAAAAAAACCATTGGAATTTTTGGGAGAATTAATTTTTAATTTGACATCACAAGTCGATTCGATACCACTAGTGGATTTGGTAAATAAAGTAATGCATGATTCGGGTTATATCGCAGAATTACAAAAAAGTACCGATCCGCAAGATGAAAATCGCTTAGATAATTTAAAAGAGTTTTTAAGTGTGGCAAAAGGCTTTGCAACAGGAGATGTAGAAGAAACATTAGAGAATTTTCTAGGGCAAGTGGCTTTAGTTGCGGATATTGATAATGTAGAAATGACAGAATCACGCATTACAATGATGACTTTGCATTCCGCTAAAGGATTAGAATTTCCTGTCGTCTTTATGAGTGGTATGGAAGAAGGACTTTTTCCACATTCACGGACATTGATGAATGAATCCGAAGTGGAAGAAGAAAGACGCATCTGTTATGTAGGTATTACAAGGGCTCGGCGCAAATTGTATATGACAAATGCTCGTATGCGTACGATTTATGGCAGGACACAAATGTTTCCGTTATCTCGCTTTTTAGATGAAATTCCGGATCATATGGTCGAAAAATATTCTGGTCGACAAAATCATTATGGATTTGCTAGTAATGGTAGCAAGTCGACGATTGTTCCTCCTCCTTCGGTATCGTCTATTGTTCACAGTCCGCTAAGAGAACCAGCACCTCATGCTGCTGCACCGAAACAACAGGGAGGAAATGGCTGGAAAACTGCAGACAGGGCGCAACATGCCAAGTGGGGAACTGGTACTGTTGTCGAAGTGCGTGGTAGTGGTAATAACCAAGAACTTAAGATCGCCTTCCCGGGGCAGGGAATCAAGGTTGTGTTAGCTAGTATGGCACCAATTGTTAAGGTATAATTACTCTTGTAGAATTGAGAATCTTATGATTCGATCAAGAAAGTGTTTTACTTTCGATTACGAAAAAAAGGGGCTGTCGCACTAAACGCATAATCCAAATAAATATGCAAAAAACATTCGTTTGAGGTATAACTTTATGCCTCACAAAGAATAAAGTGTATATTTATTGATGGAAAATGTGTAGTGCGACAGTCCCTTTGCTGCTATTTCGGTCGTTTATCCATAATCTGGTAGAGAGTAAAGAAGCGGAGGAATTTTGCATGGATATACCTATCCATATTAAAGAATTAAGAGATAAGATTGAATATCATAATAAAAAGTATTATGAAGATGATGCCGCTGAAATTAGCGACTATGAATATGACATGATGCTTCGTGAACTCAAAGACCTGGAACGTGAATATCCTCAGTTTGCTACAGAGCAGTCACCTACAAAACAAGTGGGTGGGCGAGCGAAACGAGAAGCTGGTAAGCAGGTTGCTCATAATATACCGATGCTTTCTCTTGATGATCGGTTTTCAAGAGGTGAAATTGCAGATTTTATTAATAAAATGCAAAATGAACTTGAAAATCCAGTATTTATTGTCGAACACAAGATTGATGGTCTTTCCGTTGCCTTGCGATATAAGGATGGGAAGTTTATACAAGGAATGACGCGTGGTGATGGAATTAGTTATGGCGAAGACATAACGGAGAATCTTAAGGTAATAGAGACAGTACCGCAAAACATACTTGAAAATATTCCGTACCTCGAAGTACGTGGAGAAGTGTATATGGACAATGATGTATTTGAAGCGGTCAATGAGCGGCAAGAAGAAATGGAAGGCAAAATATTTGCGAATCCTAGAAATTGTGCAGCCGGAACGATGCGGCAATTAGATCCTAATGTGGTTGCAGAGAGAAATTTATCCATTTTAGTTTTTAATTTGCAGGCAGTAGAAGGGAAGACCTTTACTTCTCACTCAGAGACGCTGGATTGGTTAACAAAACAAGGATTTTCAGTACCATCATACGTCAAATGCAGCACAGAGGAAAAAGTCTGGAATGCCATCTGCTCAATCGGTGAACATCGTGGCGAGCTATCGTTTGGTATAGATGGTGCGGTTGTCAAAGTGGATAACTTGCTAGATCGAGAAAAATTGGGAGCTACATCCAAAGTTCCTAGATGGGCAGTTGCCTATAAATATCCTCCGGAGGAAAAACAGACGAAGGTGCTAGATATTGAAGTCAATGTTGGCCGCACTGGTAGACTCACGCCATTAGCTATTTTAGAGCCGGTCACGTTGGCAGGCACGACGGTATCACGTGCATCGCTACATAATCAAGATCAGATCAATCGCCTCGATATACGGATTGGTGATACGGTAATTGTGCGGAAAGCGGCAGAAATCATTCCGGAAATTCTCAGTGTAGTCAAAGAACAACGTCCAAAAGGTACTATCCCGTTTCAAATTCCAGATACGTGTCCAGTATGTGGAGCACCTGCTTTTAAAAGTGAAGAGGGAGCGGATATACGTTGTAGTGGGATCAATTGTCCTGCCCAACTAGCACGCCTTATTATGCATTTTGCTTCACGCGGGGCGATGGATATCGATGGTTTTGGGCCGGCGGCCGTTCATTCCCTGATGGATCGGGGATATATAAAGGATATTGCCGATATTTTTTATCTGAAAGAGCATCGCGAAGAATTTCTCGAAAATGGCATTATTCCGCGCCAACGTAAGGAAATAACGCTTCGTAAGGATGGAAAGCCTCGCCAACAGAAAAAATCAGATTATACGGATAGCACAGATAATCTTCTGAAAGCGATAGAACGTGCAAAAGAGCAAAATATTGAGCGCCTCATCAATGGGTTTGGTATACCCAATATCGGTAAACATACCGGGAGCATTTTAGAAGAAAACTTTCCGGATATCTATGCGATTGCTAAAATTAGCTACGATCAGTATCAAAAGCTGAAAGATGTTGAGAAACAACTAAAGAAAGAATATAAAAAACTAGAAAAACAGTTGAAGCTTTCAGAGCAACCAGAGGATCTTATGATCCTAGAGGATATGAAACAACGGTTACGTGATGTTGAGCAACAGCTAAAGGAAAATGGAAATATAAAAGGAATCGGAGAGGTCAGCATTAAGGCAATTGCTAGCTTTTTTGCTCAACCCCAAACCCAAACCATGCTGAAACGACTAGAAGCAGCAGGTGTTAACTTAAAGTCAAGAGCTTCAGATAACGTAATTGATGAGCGATTTGCTGGGGCAACCTTTGTTCTTACAGGGACTTTGCCAACCATGAGTAGAGAGGAAGCGAAAAAGTTAATTGAAGCACATGGCGGCCATGTTTCTGGAAGTGTATCGAAGAAAACCACATATCTTCTCGCAGGCGAAAATGCGGGCAGCAAACTTGTAACGGCACAAAATCTAGACGTTACTGTGATCACGGAAGAGAAGTTAATGGAAATGATAAACGAACAGATTGAAAAACGATAAAAATGCAGATAAACAAAAAGCAGGCATGGACCTTTGCAAGATGCGAGGGTCCATGCCTCCTTTTTGTAAAATGATTCCTGTCGTCTATGCTTTGATAGCCCAACGCAATTTTGCAGAACGTGCACGACTATTGATGTGACATTCTTCTGATGATGCTCGAATTGGGTCGGGGGCGATTTCGCGATAAATGCCTTCGCGAAAAAAGCTTTTAAAAGATTTTTTCACGCGACGATCTTCTCCTGAATGAAAGGAAAGTATCGCAACGCGCCCACCAGGTGCAAGAGCATCAGGAAGTTTTTCCAAAAACTCATCTAACACTTCAAATTCTCGATTGACCTCAATTCGCAATGCTTGAAAGGAACGTTGACAAGATTTTTTGATATCATCTTTGCTGACTTGTGGAACATATTTCAAAGCACCTTTGATGATATTTTGCAGATCAGTTGTTGTCGATATATCATTTCCTTTTTTTATATTCGAAATAATGGCGCGAGCGATTGGGCCGGCATGTGGCTCGTCAGCATTTTCGATCAAGATATCTTCTAATTCATCTAGTCTTATTTTTCGTAATAGACTTGCTGCGGAATACCCTGTTTGAGGATTCAGTCTTAAATCTAATGGTCCTTCAAATTTAAATGAAAAGCCTCTTTCAGGATTGTCTATTTGCATAGAAGAAACACCCAAATCTGCCAATACAAAATTGAATGGTCCTGATTCGGGAACGATTTGATCTATTTGAGAAAAGTTCATTTGTCTGATCTCTAACATTTTGGAACCATATCCCAAACGCTCTAGACGATCTTTGGTGCGCGGTAATTCAAACGGATCGACATCCGTGGCATATAAACGCCCCTTTCCCTGTAAGCATTTGAGCATTTCTAAGGTATGACCACCATAACCAAGTGTGGCATCCAATCCAATTTGTCCTGGCGAGATTTGTAGAAATTCCAATATTTCGTTCACGCAAATGGAAATATGCATGCCGGCAGGCGTATTGCCCTTCTGGATAACCTTAGCCACAGCATCGGCATATTGTTCTGGTTGAAGCTCTTTGTATTTTTCGTTGAATTTCTTAGGGTGAGTGCCTTTATAGCGAATACGTCGCTGATGTTTGGGCTCTTGCTCACCTACTATGTGATCTGGACCCATTCTCTTACCTCATTTTTATTATATATTTTTACTTTTATTACTATGAAATATATGATAGCAGATACAATTTATGAAAGCAACTTAGCTTCGATTTCTCCAGTTAATCGATTTCATTGGATCATTTAATGGCGGTAGGGGATTTTTTGTATATATAGCACTAAGAAAATGACAGCTGTATTGGTAAAGCCACTCAGCCCTATACCCCAAGAAGATTATGCACTAAGAAAAAGACAATTGTAGTATTAGTCTGTTGCGGATGAACTATAAAATATGGTAACGATAAGGGTGGTCAATTTGTCGATACGCTACATAGTATGAATGAGATATATAATATTTTAATTTCGCTTCTGGTTCGTTGGATCTAGCTAGTCGATTTGATAGAGGAGTGTATGATAAATGAAAATAACGATAAATGCGGGTCACTATCCTGGGCGTGATAGTGGGGCGATAGGGCAAAGCGGGGTGCAAGAGGCGGATATAAATCGTGATATCATGGAGCAAGTTGCAGTGTATCTAAGGGATATCGAATATGATGTGCTAGAAGTGCAAGAAAATATACTCAGTCAAATTACCGATGCATCGAATGCCTTTGGGACGGATTTATTTGTGTCCATACATTGTAATGCCAGCAACAATACGCTGGTAAGAGGTACAGAAACATTTTGTTATACCGCTGGTGGGGAGAGCGAAAAACTGGCGATTTGTATACAAAATCAAGTAATCAGTAGCATGGAAACGATAGATCGAGGGGTTAAAAATGAAAATTTTTATGTATTACGTATGACGAATTGTCCAGCAGTTCTTGTAGAAATGGCCTTTATTACGAATGAAGAGGATGAAAAAATGTTGGTGGATCAAAGTATGCAGGCTCAGTTTGCAGGTGCAATTGCCAGAGGTATTACGGATTATATATGTATGTTATGAGTGGATGAACTCAATACCTCCAATTTACACCTTGGGGGCTCCATGGCTGGCATAATAGTTGGTGGGGACATCCCGGCTGGTATCATGGTTGAGGTCATAACTGGCATTGAGGAGAATCATGTAACGATAGCAAAAGGAGATGGACATTTTTGGGTGTCCATTTCTTTTTGCTATCTCTTATTATGTACATTATTACAGTCGTGGTAATAGGAATGTGAATTTTACAAAAAAATGTACTTAATAGTGTCGTTGTGGTGGACGCTTGTTATACAATACTGTATACATTCTTGCGTAACCTATAAAAATATGATAGTATTTTACCATGTTCAACGAAACGGGTATAGGCAAAAAGAATGAATGATAGTTTTGAATAGAATGATAATAGAATAGATAGGAGGGAAGTTATAGTGTTACATGATTATGGATATATTGGTTTATTGCTAGTTATCGCTTTGGTTTTTCCCTTTATCGCATTGGGAACGGCTTATGTGATTCAGCCGCGACGCCCTGGGATCGAAAAATCGTTGCCTTATGAGTGTGGAGTGGATACAGTCGGAAAGACATGGGTACAGTTTCGCGTCAGCTATTTCTTATATGCACTTATTTTTGTTGTGTTTGATGTAGAAACTGTTTTCTTATATGTATGGGCTGTGCAATTTCAGAAATTAGGGATTATTGCGTTTATTGAAATGTTTATTTTCATGATGATTCTTATGATTGGTCTTGGATATGCTTGGAAGAAGGGGGCTTTAGAATGGAAGTAAAGGATATGGCTGCTGGAAAGCAAACAGAAGATGAATTTATAAAAAAAAATATCATTGTTACAAGCATTGATACCGTATTAAATTGGGCAAGAAGTAATTCCTTATGGCCTTTATCTTCAGGTCTTGCTTGTTGTTCTATGGAAATGATGGCTGCTGCTGCTGCAAGATTTGATATTTCAAGATTTGGTTATGAAGTGTTTAGACCTTCACCAAGACAAGCTGATTTGTTAATTGTAGCGGGTACATTAACTTGGAAAATGGCAGGTCCGTTGAAACGATTGTATGAACAAATGCCTGAACCTAAGTATGTGATTGCCATGGGAAGTTGTGCAAATTCAGGTGGACCTTTTGCTGACTCTTATTCGGTTGTGCCAGGTGTTGACCTCATTTTGCCTGTTGATGTATATATTCCAGGATGTCCACCACGCCCTGAGGCTTTGATTCAGGGAATGTTAGAACTCAAAAGGAAAATTCAAAATCCTGATGTAGGGAGGGTTGATAAATATGACGCAACAAATGCTGAGTAATGAGGCACTGCAATCTCTGCAGGAAAAGTTTCCAGAAGGTCTGCAAATCGTTGGTGAAGGTGCCCAGCAAGCAATCGTAGTGGAAGATAAATATTTGCTAGATATAATGAGTGTGCTTAAGAATGATGCTACATATCAATTCGATATGCTTAGCAATTTGACAGCGGTAGATTATTTAGATTATTTTGAAATTATATATCATCTTTACTCGTTACCCTTATTAAGCACAGTAACGATCAAAACTCGCTGTTTGGCAAATCAACTGATCGTTCCTTCTGTGACGGCAATTTGGCCTTCGGCAGATTTTCAGGAACGGGAAGTATATGATTTATTCGGAATTAGCTTTACGGGACATCAAGATTTAAGGCGGATCTTATTGCCTGATGAGTTTAAAGGTCATCCTTTGCGTAAGGATTATAAAATGCCAATACAAGGTGAAAGGGGGGCGTAGTGATATGTTAAAAACGCAGACCTATACCTTAAATATGGGACCACAGCATCCTAGTACACATGGTGTTTTGCAAATGGTACTAGAATTAGATGGTGAGCGGGTTGTTAAGGCTGTGCCACACGTAGGATATTTGCATCGTGGCATAGAAAAATTGGCTGAAAGTCGTACGTATACTCAGTTTATCCCGTATACGGACAGGCTAGATTATGTTTCATCGATGGGAAATAATCTAGGCTATTGCCAGACTGTGGAAAAATTAATGAATATTGAAGTACCTGAGCGGGCTGAATATCTACGTGTCATTATGACAGAATTAAATCGGATTGCTAGTCATTTACTATTTATGAGTTCACTGGCGATTGATCTTGGCGCGACGACAGGCATGATCTATGGGTTTCGGGACAGGGAACAAATTTTAGATTTATTTGATATGGTGTGTGGGGCAAGAATAACCTATAACTATATCCGCATAGGTGGAGTAATGGCAGACATTCCCGCACAATTTATATCGCAAACTCAAAAATTTCTGGAAGATTTCCCGGAAATGTTAAAAGAATATCACAATTTATTAACTGGTAACGAGATTTTATACTATCGTTTAAAAGATACGGCTGTGATTGATGGAAAGTTGGCAATGGAAGTTGGACTGACGGGACCATGTTTGCGAGCGTCAGGAATTGATTATGATATTCGGAAAGTGGACTCTTATGGTGTGTATGATCGTTTTGAGTTTAAGGTTCCATTAGGGGAGAATGGTGACAACTGGGATCGATATATGGTGCGTATGGATGAAATGGTAGAAAGCGCTAAGATTATCTCGCAGGCCCTTGCAAAGTTGCCTGATGGACCTACGCTTGCAAATTTGCCTAAAGTCTTAAAACCACCTGTCGGTGAAATGTATCATCGCATTGAAAATCCTCGCGGAGAACTTGGGTATTATATTGTCAGTGATGGTACGACGAAGCCTTATCGCATACATGTCCGTCGTCCGTCATTCGTCAATTTGCAGGCGCTTGGTCCTGTCTGTAAGGGGTTAATGATTGCGGATGTAGTAGCTATACTTGCTACATTAGATCCCCTAATGGGAGAAGTAGATTGTTAAATCTAATAAAGGAGGGTCATAAGGAATGCAAGAATCAATGGGACTCTTTACGATCGCGACGATTTTGCGAGAAATAATGAGTCAATATGTGTCAAATCCACAGTGGGTAGATCTCTTTATGGCACTTATCAATATTGGGGGCATTTTTACTCTGATATCTATGGCTGCTATTGTATTAGTATATGCCGAACGTAAGGTTAGTGCCTACATGCAGATGCGTATTGGACCCAATCGTGTGGGGTTATGGGGAACGCTTCAGTCAGTAGCAGATATGATCAAATTGATGTCAAAAGAAGATATTATGCCTAACGGTGCTGATAAATGGATGTGGGTGCTGGCACCAGTATTATTATTTATTCCCTCAGCTTTAGTCTATGCAGTATTTCCATTTGATCAGCATGCTATTTTCGCTGATCTTAACATTGGGATTTTTTATTTTCTTGCTGTTGCTTCGCAAAGCACGTTGCCTTTTTTAATGGCGGGCTGGGCTTCTAATAATAAATACTCACTTTTAGGTGGGATGCGTACCGTAGCACAGATGCTTAGCTATGAGGTTCCGATCGCATTTTCCATTCTTGGGGTGGTTATGTTAGTTGGCTCTATGCGTATGAGTGATATTGTTGCCGCTCAGCAGGATGTATGGTTTATTTGTCTACAACCGGTCGCCTTTGTCGTGTATATCATTGCAGCGATAGCGGAAACCAATCGAGCTCCTTTTGACTTAGTTGAGAGTGAGTCAGAACTGATCGCAGGACCGTTTACGGAATATAGTGGTATGCGTTGGGCCTTATTTTTCCTCGCGGAGTATGCCAATTTGTTAGCGGCTTCCGCGATTGCTACCACTTTGTTTTTAGGTGGTTGGAGCGGTCCGTGGTTACCGGGATGGTTATGGTTTTTACTGAAAGTCGGTCTTATGATTTTTCTTTTTATGTGGCTGCGCTGGACGTTTCCTCGTTTGCGTGTTGATCAATTAATGACTTTTGGTTGGAAAATATTACTCCCTGTAGCATTAGGGAATGTGCTGATTACCGGAATTGGTATTTATACCTACAAATTTTTGGGTTAGGAGGGAATTGTGATGCTAGGAAAAGGCTTATTAAAAGGTATGCGTATTACTTTTAAACGATTTTTAGGTAAAAAGGTTACCTTACAATATCCAGAAGAAAAAATCCCCATGTCGCCTCGTTTTCGTGGGGGGGAACTGGAATTGGATATGGAAAAGTGTATTGCTTGTGGGCTCTGTGCGATGGCTTGTCCTAATAAAGTAATCGAACTTACTAGTGTGATGGGTGAAAATAAAAAGCGACGACTGGCGTCCTATATATATCATTCAGGACGTTGTTTATATTGTAATTTATGCGTGGAAGCTTGCCCAACAAAAGCACTGGATTGGGATCGAAATTATGAAAATTCACGATATTTTCGCAGACAGTTAGATGTAGATTGTTTGCTTAGCAGTCAACAATCTGGGGATGCTGAAGGGCGGTTTTAAGATGGATGAACTAGTGTATACGATCGCTTTTTATGTTTTAGCTGCGATTACCATCGCATCGGCTATTGGCGTAGTAAGGAAAACGAATTTGGTTCATAGTGCTTTGTTATTGGCTTTATGTTTTATCGGTATTAGTGGACTTTATGTTTTGCTCCAGGCTGATTTTTTGGCGGCTGTACAAATTCTGATTTATGGTGGTGCGGTTGCCGTTTTGATTGTTCTTGGTATTATGTTGACGCAACGCAGCAAGATGAATGACACCAATCGAGATATCGGTCAGGGCAAGGGCGTTGCTATAATCTGTGGATTATTTATGGCTCTGATGATTGTTGTGATTGCGACAACCCCATGGCACTATTCAACATCTATGGTGCCCCAAGATACTCCGTCGATGATCGCGCAGTTATTACTAAGTCACTATATGGTAGCTTTTGAAGCCGCATCCGTACTGTTATTAGTAGGTATGATGGGCGCCATTACCTTGGCCAAAGGAGGGAGTAGAGAGTGATTGGATTGGTTCATTATTTGCTTGTTGCTGCCATGCTGTTTGTGATTGGTTTGTATGGGGTATTAACAAAACGTAATATTGTAGCGATTTTAATGAGTATTGAGCTGATGCTGAATGCTGTAAATATTAATTTGGTTGCATTTTCGAGATTTATTAATCCAGAACTATTACTCGGACAGGCCTTCGTTGTTTTTACCATTACTGTGGCCGCTGCTGAAGTAGCTGTTGGACTAGCGTTGGTATTTCGTGTATATCATGACCATGACACCGTGCATATTGACAAATTGAATGATATGCGTTGGTAAAGTTGTAAGGGAGTAGGTGAAAAACTATGTTGAATCAATATGCGCTACATCATGCTTGGGCTATTCCATTGTTGCCGGCGGTTGCTTTTGTGGTGATTGGTTTTTTTCTGCGTGCTAGGCATCGGTTGGCAGCAGGTGTAGCGATTGCCATGAGCACGGTTAGTTTTATCTTGGCACTTGGCGTGGGGTATGAGACCATTACGCAGAGCATTACAGTAGAACATCCATTTATTGAGCGAATACCTTGGGTTGCTATTTCGGGCTTATCGATTGATATAGGCGTTTATATTGATCCGATGGCGGCTATGATGCTGGTTGTCGTTACGTTAGTATCGCTTATGGTGCAACTTTATTCGATTGGATATATGCAAGGTGAAGATGGCTTTGGACGGTTTTTTGCTTATTTATCACTCTTTGCATGCGCAATGCTGGGTATGATTATTGCTGTTAATTTTGTGCAGCTATTTGTATTTTGGGAATTGGTGGGACTCTGTTCGTATTTACTGATAGGTTATTATTTCCACAAAGTTTCAGCTCGCGAAGCAGCTAAGAAAGCCTTTATCACAACAAGAATTGGTGATTTTGGTTTGTTGCTAGGAATTTTATTTTTGCAAATTTTGTTTGGGACATTAGATTTTCAGCAGTTAGGAGTGCTAGTGCCAACCTATGTCAGTCAGTATGGTACACAAACTCTTACGGTTGTGGCACTTCTCATTTTTGCTGGACCGCTTGCAAAATCAGGACAATTTCCCCTTCATGTTTGGTTACCTGATGCGATGGAAGGGCCTACTCCAGTTTCGGCTTTAATTCATGCTGCTACGATGGTGGTAGCAGGCGTGTATTTGGTTGCAAGAGCCTTCTTTTTATTTAGTATATTACCAGGTGCGATGGAGGTAGTAGCTTGGGTAGGGGCTATTACAGCGTGTTTTGCGGCTACGATTGCTTTCACGCAACAAGATCTAAAACGCATTTTAGCTTATTCTACGGTTAGTCAGCTCGGGTATATGATGTTGGCACTTGGCGTAGGAAGCGTAACGGCTTCGATGTTTCATCTGATGACTCATGCTTTTTTTAAGTCACTGATGTTCTTGGCTGCTGGTGCTGTTATCCATGGACTACACAATAAGAATAATATTTTTGAAATGGGTGGATTGCGTCATAAAATGCCTGTTACTTTTGCGGCGATGACGATTGGCGTACTTGCCATCTCTGGTATTCCGCCATTTGCAGGATTCTTTTCTAAGGATGAAATTTTATTAGCTGTTTCGCATGTGAGTACACCACTTTATGTGATTGCGGTAGTAACATCGTTTATGACTGCTTTTTATATGGCGCGTTTGTTATTTGTCGTATTTTTTGGCTTTGAGAAACCCGAAAATCATCCTCATGAAGCGCCGATGTCGATGAAAATTCCACTAATAGTATTGAGTATTCTTGCGATTGTTGGTGGTTATATCCCCTATACGTATCACTTCGGGGATTGGGTACGATTTGGTGCACCTTCTCATGAGGAATTAAACTGGGGTATAGCAGCAACATCGACGCTGTTATCCATCGCCGCTATGATGCTCGCTTGGGTTTTATATGGTTCAAGGCTTGTATCGCCGGATCGTCTTGCTGCACGTTTTGCAGCACTATATCAAATGAGCTACCACAAATATTATATAGATGAACTCTATTTGTGGTTTAATCATACGATTGTCGATGGAATAGGAAAAATTCTTTATTGGATTGATATTTATATTGTGGATGGCATCGTAGATGGATTGGCTAAGCTCATCTATCGACTCGGTGATGAATTTCGTCAATTGCAGACAGGTCAGGTACAGCAATATGGGGTAGTACTATTTGGTACGATTGTGCTTGTTGTAGCTTGGCTGGTTGGAGGTGCTTACTAGGATGGAACATTTTCCGTTGTTAACAGCCATATTGTTGACTCTTATTTTGGGGATCGTACTAATCGCTTGTTTGCCTCGTGAAGCCACGCAGACGATTAAGATCATCGCCGCTTTGATCATGACGGTTGCCCTTAGTTTGACTTCTTACGCCTATTATGCCTATGATTTTACCATAGGTGGTATGCAGTTTACTGAGAATATTCCTTGGGTTCAGGATTTAGGCGTATCGTATGCAGTAGGCGTAGATGGCATTTCATTGCCTATGCTACTACTGAATATGTTGATTGGATTTTCTGCAATTTTTGCTTCATGGAATATTGACAGACGATCAAAAGAATTTTTTATTTTGTTACTGGTCTTACTGACTGGCGTTGCTGGGACGTTTGTGACTCGGGACTTATTCATTTTTCTACTCTTTTATGAGATGGTGGTTATCCCTATTTATTTGATGGTTATTATTTGGGGTTCTACCAAACGAGTAAGTAAAGAGTATTCGGGAATGAAGCTTACAATTTATTTGTTGATTGGATCGGCTTTTATGCTGGTAGGCATTATCGCTTTATATTTAAATGCGTATCCAGCTGGTATGCGGACCTTTAGTATGGAAGCCTTAGCTCAGGCGCATCAATTAGGAAACTTATCGGAAGAGTTTCAGATTTTTGCTTTTCTGCTATTGCTGATTGGTTTTGGCTCCTTATTATCGATGTGGCCGTTTCACAGTTGGTCACCGGATGGATATGCTGGGGCACCAACGGCTGTGTCTATGATTCATGCCGGTGTGCTAAAAAAAATCGGCGGCTATGGTTTGATTCGCCTAGGACTGCTGATCTTGCCGTTGGGGACTAAATTCTGGGCACCGGTCATTGCGGTTTTAGCGGTGGCAAATGTTTTATATGCAGCGTTTATTGCGTTAGCACAAAAAGATTTGAAGTATGTGATTGGATATTCTTCCGTTTCACATATGGGATATGTATTGATTGGTTTTGCCTCGTTAAATGTAATTGGCATCAATGGTGCCGTGGCCAATATGTTTGCTCATGGGATTTTAAGTGCACTCCTTTTTGCGATGATTGGTTATGTTTATGAAAAAACACATACCCGATATATCCCGGATTTAGGCGGTTTGGCTCACCAAATGCCAAGGGTTGCTACCGGCTTTATGTTAGCTGGGATGGCTTCTTTAGGGTTGCCGGGATTGATTGGATTTATTCCTGAATTTACCGTTTTTGTTGGTGCATTTAAAGAATATCCGGTATATGCTGTATTAGCCATAGCAGGGATTATTTTTACTGCTCTATATATCCTGCGTGTATTTGCGAATGTACTGTTTGGACCGCGTCGCGCAGAGTTTGATGAGTGCGCTGATGTGCAAGGGGTACAGTTGGTACCGTTGATCGTGCTTGGTAGTGTGTTAGTCATGTTCGGTTTATTTCCCCAAGTGCTTATGGGGATTGTCAATAGTGGTGTAGAACCATTACTACCATTATTAGTTAAATTACATGCCACGCCAGTTTTGCTAGGAGGGATCTTACAATGAATCTTACGCTTTTAACTAGTGAAATCACAGTAGTCACTCTGGCATTGCTGCTGATCGTCCTAGATTTACTGATGCCAAAAGAAGAAACGCGCCGAAGTTTAGGCTATGTGGCAGTGCTCGGGATTATAGGGTTATTGGGATATACTTTTACGCTGCCGGCAGCGACTGATACGGTATACCAAGGATTATTTATTGTGGATCGTTTTTCGATCTTTTTCAAACAGCTTTTTTTAATTGCCACCTTGTTCACATTTTTATTTTCTTTTGATTATGTAGATCGTTTACCTGGATATCAGGGTGAGTTTTATGCACTCTTGCTACTGGCAGTATCGGGCATGATGATTATGGCTTCGGCTAATGATTTGCTTACGATTTTTGTGGGAACGGAATTGATGACCATTACATTTTATATTTTGGTTGCTTTTCAGTTTAAAAGTATAAAATCCAGCGAAGCAGGCATTAAATACATGATTTTAGGTTCTGCTTCCAGTGCCGTGCTACTATATGGTATGAGCTGGGTTTATGGATATACCGGTAGCCTTGTTTTAGTAGATATTGCACATCAGGCTCACACCAATCCTGCCATGCTGGTGGGGATGGGACTTATAATCACAGGACTTTTTTTCAAGCTGGCAATTATTCCGTTTCATATGTGGGCACCTGATATTTATGAGGGAGCGCCTACACCGATTACTGCGATGTTATCGATGGGATCAAAAGCAGCTGGTTTTGCGGTATTGATCCGGATTTTATTTGTGGCGTTCGAAGACTTACAAGCTCACTGGCTACTACTCATCAGCATTGTTGCTGCGATCACCATAGTAGGTGGCACGATTATTGCAATTTGGCAGACCAATATTAAACGGATGATGGCTTATTCATCCATTACGCAAGCCGGTTATATGCTTTCTGGCTTGATGGCTGCCGATGCTACTGGCGTTAAGAGCATTTTGTTTTACGCTATGCTATATGTATTTGCGAATGTCGGTGCTTTTGCCGTGATTGTTGCCGTGCGTCAACACCATGGTTCGAATGAGATCAAAGATTTTTCCGGTCTTGCTCAAAAATCACCGTTATTGGCTGTGGTGATGATGATTGCCTTATTATCGATGGCAGGTATTCCGCCGATGGCTGGTTTTGCGGGTAAATTATATATCTTTACTGCAGTGATTGAAAAAGGTTATATGTGGCTCGCGTTATTAGGGTTTGTCATGTCGATGGTTTCCGTATATTATTATTTAATGGTTGCCAAAGAAATGTATATGAATGAACCACAAGATCAACAGGAATTTGTCATAAGCGGACAATTGCGTTTAGCTGCTGTGATTAGCCTACTTGGTACATTGTGGATTGGTATCTATCCAGGTCCACTTGCGGCGCTCGCGAGTGCAGCTGCCAACTCTTTGTCGATTTTATAATACAATCGCTCTACAACCATCCGTATGTTTTGTAGAGCGATTGTATTTTTTTGCAAGGCAGTTTATTTAACTTTTACGGTAATCATGATATAATATAAGGTATTATGAATTTTCCTAAACATTATGAAGCTTGGATGGTGAAATTGTGAAAATTACGTGTAAAGATGTCGCCGATGTTGCCTTATTGTCAAGGCTAGAATTTTCCGAAAAAGAGCTTGAGACCTTTACTGGGCAAATGGATGCTATTTTGGAATATGCAGAAGTATTAAATAAGGTAAATGTGGATAATGTAGAGCCTACAGCTCACGTTCTGCCACTAAAAAATGTCATGCGCAAAGATGAAGCAAAACCGTCATTGGCAAGAGAGCTAGCGTTATCGAATGCTCCTGAGCAGGAAGATGGCTATTTTAAAGTTCCTAAAATTATGGAAGGATAAGGAGTAACAATATGGAGTTATTTAAATATACTGCTGATCAATTGCACCAAAAATTAGTTAGCAAAGAAATATCAGCTACCGAGCTTACGCAAAACGTACTGGCTCGTATGGATGCTGTAGAAAATGATGTAAAATCTTATATTACAGAGACTCGTGATAGCGCTCTAGCTCAGGCGAAAGCAGTCGATACGAAAATTAGTCAAGGCCAGGATATTTCTGTGCTTGCTGGTGTACCAGGTGCGCTCAAAGATAATATGTGTACAAAAGGTGTTACAACCACTTGTGCTTCGCAAATATTAGCCAACTTTGTCCCACCTTATGATGCAACCGTTGTAGAAAAGCTAAGGGCAGAAGATGCAGTTGTGGTTGGGAAAGCTAATATGGACGAATTTGCTATGGGTGGTTCTACAGAGAACTCTAGCTTTTTTCCTACTCATAATCCTTGGGATCTTTCCACTGTACCAGGGGGATCAAGTGGTGGTTCGGCAGCAGCTGTCGCTGCTGGCGAAGCGATCTGGGCATTAGGATCAGATACGGGCGGATCCATTCGTCAACCGGCTGCCTACTGTGGTTTGGTTGGAATGAAACCTACCTATGGTCGTGTATCGCGTTATGGTTTGGTAGCTTATGCTTCTTCGTTAGACCAGATCGGTCCGATTACTCGCGACGTTACCGATTGCGCTCATGTACTCAATAGCATTTGTGGTTATGATGCAAAAGACTCTACTTCCATTAATGCGAATGTACCTGATTATACAAAATCACTTGTGAATAATATTAAAGGTCTAAAAATTGGTCTACCTCGTGAATACTTTGCATCGGGCATGGATCCAGAAGTGGAAAGAGCCATTAATAAAGCCATTGAGCAATTAGTCTCATTAGGCGCAGAATATAAAGAAATATCGATGCCTCATACCGAGTACGCATTATCAGCTTATTATATGTTAGCACCAGCGGAAGCTAGCTCCAACTTAGCCAGATATGATGGGGTAAGTTTTGGTCAGCGCATCGAAGGCTCTGATATTGTTGATATGTATAAGAAAACTCGCAGTGAGTTCTTAGGAGCCGAAGTAAAACGTCGTATTATGCTTGGTACATATGCTTTGAGCGCGGGTTATCATGATGCTTATTATTTGAAAGCCTTAAAAGTTCGTACGCTCGTTAAGCAAGATTTTGATAAAGCTTTTGAAAACCTCGATGTCATTATTACGCCTACGGCACCAACAACAGCCTTTAAAATAGGTGAAAAAACTAATGATCCACTGGCTATGTATTTGCAAGATGTATGTACGATTCCTGTGAATTTAGCAGGTGTACCTGCTGTTTCCATTCCTTGTGGCTTTGCAGGTGGTATGCCGATTGGCCTACAGATTATTGCAAAACCTCTTGGTGAAGAAACTCTGATTCGCACGGCTTATACATTTGAACAAAATAATGACTACCATAAAGGCTTTGCGCCGCTAGGAGGGGTAAAGTAATGGATTATGAAATCGTAATTGGTCTAGAAATTCATACCGAACTAAAAACTCATACTAAGATTTTTTGTGGATGTAGTACAAAGTTTGGTTCTGAGCAAAATACAAATGTTTGCCCTGTATGTTTGGGCTTACCAGGTGTATTGCCTGTAATTAATGAGAAAGTCGTCGAGTTTGCGGTACGGGTAGGTCTGGCATTAAATTGCGAAATTTTGCCGTTTAGTAAATTTGACCGTAAAAACTATTATTATCCAGATTTGCCGAAAAATTTTCAAACCAGCCAATATGATTTGCCGATTGCTGTCAATGGGCATTTAGATATCGTGGTGGATGGGCAGACGAAACGAATTGGTATTACGCGCGTTCATATGGAAGAAGATGCAGGTAAACTAGTTCATTCAGGTAATACCATTAATGATTCGGATTCTGCATTAGTGGATTATAACCGAACCGGCGTACCGCTGCTTGAAATTGTTTCAGAGCCAGATATGAGTTCACCAGAAGAAGCGAGAGCCTATTTAGAAAAAGTAAAAGCAATTCTTGAGTATCTTGATGTATCCGACTGCAAAATGGAAGAAGGCAGTTTGCGTTGTGATGCAAATATTTCTCTTCGTCCTCGTGGCGTAAAAAAACTGGGTACCAAAGCTGAGATCAAAAATCTAAATTCGTTCCGCTCTGTGCAGCGCGGCCTAGAATACGAAGCGGCTCGTCAAGAAGAAGTACTTGATGAAGGCGGCCGTATTATCCAAGAAACTCGTACTTGGGATGAGAATAAAGGCATTAGTTTGTCAATGCGTAGCAAAGAACAACTCGATGACTATCGCTTCCTGCCAGAACCAGATTTGGTGCCTGTCATTGTAGATCCTGCTAAGGTAGAAGAAATTCGCACCAATCTACCAGAACTACCAGATGCACGAAAACAGCGTCTGATGGATAGTTATGGATTATCAGAATATGATGCCTCTGTGATTACTACCAGTAAAGCAATGGCTGACTATTTAGACCAAGGCGTTGCGTGTAAAGCCGATGCTAAGGCAGTCGCCAACTGGCTGATGGGTGAAGTCTCAAAGCACTTAAATAATGATGGTATTAGCATTTTGGCATGCCCAGTTGCGCCAAAACAATTAGCCCAGTTGATTGCATTGATTGAAAAAGGCACGATTTCCAATAAAATAGCGAAAACTGTATTTGAGGAAATGTGGGTCAGCCGCAAAGATGCAGAAGTGATTGTCAAAGAAAAAGGGTTAGTACAAATTTCTGACAGTAGTGAAATCATTGGGATTGTTGATGCCGTAATTTCTGCAAATCCGCAATCGGTAGCTGATTTTAATGCTGGTAAAGAAAAAGCCATTGGCTTTTTGGTCGGACAGATTATGAAGCAAACAAAGGGCCGGGCAAATCCTGATATGGTCAATAGTTTGTTACGTGAGAGAATGACAAGCAACTAATGGTCATTTAGTTGAGTGATATAAGTAATCATGATTGACGAATAAAAAACGCAGAAAACACAGAGAAGTGATTCGCATAACTTTCTTTGTTTTCTGCGTTTTTATTATTTATAGGCGATAGGACAACGCTTGCGTCCTTCATAAAGCCACTTAGCCCTATAGCCTATTCCTGGCGATTGTCTGTATAGATAGCATAAATTAGTATTCCTATTTTTCCCAAGCATGAAAAGATAAATGGTCGTGCATAATGATAGTACTATACATTGATGATGAAGAGGTAAAATATGTTATCTGGCAGAGCATCTTGGAATCTTACCACTGTATTTTCGCTTCATATATTGCGTTTGCTAGTGGGATTATTGCTAGTTCGTGTGTTATATCCACTATTATTTACCGTCACACCTTTTATTATAGAAATAACCGATCGATTTGTCGTATTGACACTGGTTTGGCTAGTACTTCGTAAATATCGTGGTGATGTTAGGAGTTTAGGTTTGTCATTTGAACATCTAGGCACGAATATCGTAAAAGGGGTGGCTGTAGGAGGTATCTTACTGGCAATCAGTATATATAGTGAAAAAATATATACTACCATTCTCTTGTTAACACCTAGTGAGCATCCGCTGGTCGTGCAGGTTAAAGATGCAACGACTTGGCAACAGTTACTGGGACCACTATTTTTAGCAGGAGTGCTGGCACCATTGACGGAGGAAATATTATATCGTTTATTTACTTTTTTACCAATGAAAGAGCAGTGGGGATTTTGGGGCGGAGCAATTGCTAGTTCCTTTGTTTTTGCCGTCATGCATTTTAATCTATATTGGTTAAGTGAAATGATGGTAGTTGGTATAGGGCTAGCGTTTATTTACAATTGGACAGGATCATTGATTAGTGCTATGGTTGCTCATTCGGTGATTAATATTTCTAAAATATTGATGCTCTTTTTAGGTGTCTCTTTTTTGTGAAAAATACGAACGATTGCGATAAAACATAAATAACAAAAGGTATTTTCAGGGGAAAAGTCGAAAGATAATAGTAAAACTTGGTATAGAAAAGGGGAACTATAATGACCAAATATGCTGAACTGCCAGTAGATAAGCTTCGCTTTATGTGTGATGAAAATATATTTGATTTTGAAACTACAGCCAGTATATTACCACTTGATGTTATGATTGGGCAAAAAAGAGCGGTCAAAGCTGTAGAGTTTGGTCTATTTGCTAAAAATCAAGGATATAATATTTTCATATCAGGACTCGTAGGAACTGGAAAAATCACCTATGCAAAAGCTGCTGTGACGAAGGTCGCAACTAAACAAGAAATTCCAGGAGATTGGTGTTATGTCAATAATTTCAAAAATGACAGTCAACCAATCGCTTTGCTATTACCACCAGGTATGGGACATGTTTTTTGCCAAGATATAGAGGAATTAATTGAAGATATAAAAACAGAAGTTGGCAAAATTTTTAGCAGTGATGATTATGAACAATCCAAAAATCAAATTATCAAAAAATATCAGGAAAGACGTTCGACGCTTATTGATTCCTTTAATGACAAAGCTGAAGAGCAAGGTATCATGCCGCAGTGGTCGACAACCGGATTTGTTGGTGTACCAATGGCTGAAGGCAAGGCCATTCCTCCTGAAGAATTTCAACGATTAGATAAAGAAGAAAAAGAAAAAATAGAAAAGAAAATACTGACGGTTCATGAAAAGGCTATGGAAGTAGTAAGGCGTATGCAAGAATTAGAACGAGAAATGCGTGAAGAAATACGCCAACTAGATGCCAAGGTAGGTCTATTTGCAGCCGGCAATTTGATTGATGAAGTCAAACGGAAATATCAAGAACATGCAGAAATTATTGAGTACCTAGAGGCCGTGAAAGAAGACGCTGTAAAAAATATTAATGATTTTAAGGCCCGCGGCGCTGATGATGAGCAAAGTAATCCGTTGTTTTTTCTGAAAAAAAATACGCAGGAAGCCATTCGGGATAAATACAAAGTGAATTTACTGGTAGATAATCGTGAACTAAGAGGGGCACCTATCATTGTAGAATCCAATCCAACCTATTACAATTTAATAGGGCGCGTCGAATATGAAACTCGTATGGGCATGATGAGTACTGATTTTACAATGATTAAGGCTGGAGCATTGCATAAAGCCAATGGTGGTTATCTGATTTTGAATGCTCGTGATGTGTTAACCAATATGGGTGCGTGGGAAGCATTGAAACGTATTTTAAAAACACAAAAACTATTTATAGAAAATCTCAGTGAACAGTATGGGATGACAGCGATGGCCTCGCTAAAGCCAAAACCGGTACCGATCAATGTCAAAGTGATTTTGATTGGCAATCCATATTTATATTATTTAATGTATAATCATGATGAAGACTTTGGAAAATTATTTAAGATTCATGCTGACTTTGACACGCAGATGGAAAGTACTACTGATAATATACAAAAAATGGCTAGATTTATTAGCTCTACTGTTACTAGCAAAAATCTCAAACATTTTGATCGTTCCGCTGTAGCCAAAATGGTAGAATATTCATGCCGTCTAGCTGGTAGCCAGAAAAAATTAACGACCCGTTTTAGCGAAGTCGTTAAAATAATATATGAAGCAGATATTTGGGCAACTATGGAACAAGCGGACATTGTCACAGGAGCGCATGTGAAACAAGCGATAACTGAAAAAAATTATCGGTCCAATAAATATGAAGAACACTTGCAAGAAATGTTTGCGGATGGTAAACTCATGATTGATACCGAAGGTAGAAAAGTGGGGCAAGTCAATGGTTTAGCAGTCATGGCGGTTGGGGAGTATATGTTTGGTAAGCCCTCAAGAATTACTGCGAATACGTACATGGGAAAAAGCGGTATTGTCAATATTGAACGAGAAACCAAGATGAGCGGTACCAGTCATTCCAAAGGTGTATTAACTTTGAGTGGCTATATCGGAGAGCGATATGCGCAAAAACTACCATTAGCTTTAACGGCCAGTCTTACTTTTGAACAACTGTATGGTGGGGTAGACGGAGATAGTGCATCGAGTACTGAACTATATGCGTTATTATCGAGTTTGGCAAATGTACCAATCAAACAATCCATTGCGGTGACGGGATCGGTTAACCAAAAAGGCGAAATACAACCAATTGGTGGCGTTACCGAAAAAATTGAAGGCTTCTTTAATGTTTGTAAAATCAAAGGCTTAACAGGTGAACAAGGAGTCATGATTCCACATCAAAATGTGGATGAATTGGCCGTAAATGATGAAGTACTAGAAGCGGTGAAGCAAGGACTATTTCATGTTTATGCCGTTGAAACCATTGATCAAGGCATTGAAATTTTGACAGATGTACCAGCTGGTGAATTTAAAAATGGTGCTTATCCAGTGGGGAGCATACATGAGTTGGTCAGTCGACAGCTGAAGGAATATACCGACCGTTTTATTCAACTCAGCAAATCGGCTGATGAAGATAAAGCACATTCTTAGCATAGAGGGTACCGTAAGGTGCCCTTTATCATTGCGGATAAACAGAAAGGTGAATGGAAAGTGGAAAAAAAAATAAAGCCTGTACTTAAAAATCAGATCTATAGTGTAGAGATTACCAGTTTGGGACATAGCGGGGAAGGGGTAGCAAAATATCAGGGATTTACGATATTTGTCCCATATGCCTTACCGGGAGAAACCGTAGAAGTGAAAATTACAGAAGTGAAAAAAAGCTATGCAAAAGCTACCTTAAAAGGTATTACAGTAGCATCCGCAGCACGTACTTCTCCAAGATGCCCCATCTATTATCAATGTGGCGGTTGTCAATTGCAACATGTCGATTATCAAAATCAGCTATTACTAAAACGTCAGACCGTAGTGGATGCGGTAACAAGGATTGGTAAAATAACGGACGCAGTGATACATCCGACAATTGGTGCTACAGATCCTTGGTATTATCGTAATAAAATGCAATTTCCCATTGGCATGGAAAATGGGAAAGTAGCAGTCGGATGTTTTGCCCAAGGAACGCATGATATTATTAATACGAAGCATTGCTTCATTCAACATGAGGCCAATAACCTGATAGCGCAGGCGGTGCAACAGGTAGTAACTGAACTTGGAATTTCTACATATGATGAGTCTACTGGACGTGGCACGATGCGTCATGTAATCGGGCGGGTAGGAATCGCAACAGATGAGGTGATGGTAGTACTCGTTACCGCGACGCCAGATTTACCACATAGTGATCGCCTGATCGCAGAGCTGCGCCAGAGAATACCGAATATAGTAAGTATTATACATAATGTAAATAGTAAGCAGACCAATGTTATTTTAGGAAATAAGACCAAAACCTTATGGGGAAGAGATACCATTACAGATAAACTCGGAGATTTTACCTTTCATATCTCTGCGCGCTCCTTTTTCCAAGTCAATACCAAGCAAGCGGCAGTACTATATAATAAAGCCGTCGAATACGCCGGATTATCAGGCCAGGAAACAGTCATTGACGCCTATTGTGGTACAGGCACGATTACATTATTTCTAGCAGCGAAAGCGGCAAAAGTCTATGGTATCGAAATCGTAGAGCCTGCCATTCTTGATGCCAAGCGTAATGCAGAGCTCAATCAAGTAGATAATGTAGAATTCACCGTTGGTGATGCTGTAGACATCATGCCTCAAATGTTCAAACAAGGAATCCGTCCCCAAACCATCGTCGTCGATCCTCCACGCGCAGGTTGCGCCCAACAAGTACTCGAGACATTCGCCGCCATGGAACCTAATCGCATTGTATATGTATCCTGCAATCCAGCATCCTTGGCGAGGGATTTGGCGATACTGGAGGAACTGGGGTATGTGACGAAGGAGATTCAACCGGTTGATATGTTTGCGCATACTTTTCATGTGGAGTGTGTGGCGTTGATAGAGCGTGTTAAGGCTTAATATCAAAGGCTTCATGGGTTTTGGTAAAATTTACAAGTGTGTTTTTATGTTCGCTCAGAATTAGGTTTGAGCGATTTATCCTGTTTAGGGGTGTCGAGAACAAATACACAAAATTATATTAATACGCGGAATGGAGAGGGCATTTTGCGGAAAAGTACATGCAAAATTTGTAGAAGGACACCCCTTGAGTAACGAAAAATTTGGAGAATTTAGATGGTGGTGATCTGCAATTTAATTGTGGGCATAGTTGCGTATTCCTTTCTTTCTTCGAGCATGGTATGTTATAATTACAGTAAAAACAGAGGTTAGCACCATGACTAAAATATTAAGCCCACTCAATGACTTCGTATTTCAAAAGATGTTTGGTATTGCTGAAAATAAAGAGTTGTTGATAGCATTGCTCAATGCGATTTTGCAATTGCCACCCAATCAGTTGATTAAAGATCTAACCGTTATCAGCGGTGCACGTTTAGATAAAGAGCGTTTTGAAGATAAAACAGGAATTCTTGATGTGCGCGCAGAAACCGCTAACGGAACAATTGTGAACGTCGAAGTCCAGCTAGCAAATCAATACAATATGGAAAAAAGAACCTTGTTTTACTGGAGCCGATTGTTTTCAGGGCAATTAGAAAAAGGTCATGACTATGTGGAATTGAAAAAGACTATTACCATAAACATCTTGGATTTTGAATATATAAATACCAATCAGTACCATAATGTTTACCATTTGCGCGAAGATAATACTAGACATATACTGACGGATGTACTTGAAATACATTTCATCGAACTACCGAAATTTTCACATGAAATTCATAATTTGGAAGACGTATTGCATAGATGGCTGTTGTTTTTAGGGAATCCTAATGAGGAGGCGAGAGAAATGTTAGATGCAAAAGATCCTGTTATAGCGAGGGCAACTAAGGTTTTACATTTACTGAGTAGTGATCCTGAAACAGTCCGCTTGGCTGAACTGCGGGAGAAAGCTATTTGGGATGAGGTTTCAAGAATTAATGGGGCTAGGGCGGAAGGTAGGCAGGAAGAAAAATTCAATCTGGCTTGTAAAATGTTAGAAGAAGGCATTTCCGTTGAATCTGTTGTAAAAATAACAGGCTTATCAGTTGAAGAAATTCACAAATTACAGCATTAATATTATTACAGCAGTACAAATGTGACTGAAACTATTAATCTTGAGGGATTGATGGTTTTGGTCATTTTTTTGTTTGTCTAGAATTTGGTTTGGGAGTTTTTTCTGTTAGGATTAGACTATTATCGGAAATGCCGTTGGGTGATGTAAAATTATGTATTATTATACAGAATTATAAATACATACACGGCGTTGAAGGAGGGATTCTTGTATTTGTATGGAATATTATAACAAGCAATGTCCTGTATAAAATTGTATTTGAGACCATGTATTATACATTAATAAAGGTGGTGGTAATGTGATCTTCGGAGTTAATGAAGAAAAAGAAAATTTAGGCATTTTCCTATCACGTAAGGAACTTATAGAGAACAATATTGATGTGCAGAAATATGATGGGTACCTAGTTCTTGGAACCTTGGTCGTGCAAGTTTTAATAGAACATTTAGGATTTATGTATATTTGTCAGACAAGAAAGTCTCTATCACGGATAAGACGTAGTATTTCTTTGAATCGCTTAATGTTTAAGATGATTCGTAGTCACTTTAAAGAACTATCATTTTTAGATAGTGAAGAATATGGAATAGTAGAAAAAACAAAAATCGGGTATAGGTGGATCGGGTTACAGTATAAAACCAAAGGCTATGAGTATCTTGCTGCGCTTTTCAAGGAAATTTGCTTGCTTGAACTGAAATTTGCAGCAAGTATGCCCATAAATGATTATGAACATGTAGTGAAGTCTTTCTTTTGGAATAATTATCATAAAAAACCATCTTATAATGTGCAACTCGTCAAATCATTTGATGAAGTAGATCAGGTTTACTCTGCAAGTATTTGTAATAATGGAGAACTTCTATCTGCGTTGGGTGTAACAAAGAAAGACGCGATAACAGCTACTGCAAAAAAGTTTGCAAATAGGTTTATTCCAAGTGAAGTTGCGTTAAGTGGTACTTCACCAGTGGAAGTGCATGAATTTTTTTTTGACGCAAATGTTTCGATAACTGAATATGATTTGCAAATAGAAAAGCTACATCAGTCGCTAGGTATAGACTATGCCTTTTTGTGGTTCAGCTTGCTCTCACGCAACCAAACGGGAAACTTGCGTAATTTAATGCCAACTGATGTCAACGCATCTAAAATGAAGCATGGTTTAATTGACTTTGGTGAAGCTGTAATGGTACTCTTTTTATTTGAATATAATTTTAATCACAATAAGTTGAACAATATAGACCTTTCCTTGTTTGATATGAGTTATCCTAAAAATATGGGATCAGAAAAAGTTTATTCTAGCTTATGTGAACTTTTAAAAGTCCGCGAATTTTCCAATCAAATTTATAATTATTTTGAATTAGGAAATAACAAAGAAGTCAATTCGCATAATACTAATAACTATCAAGTCCCGTTTTCTTTATTGGCTTCCTTCTTTATTTCAAATTTCTCCGCGAATGTAAGGTTTTCAGAAATATTTAATAGTGTTTTGTCTGAATTTTACTCTTTAAAATATGCTGAATCTATCACTAATTATCTACTTGCTTTTCAAAATTTATCAAATCGCCTGGGTTTAAAAGTATGTTATGATAACAAAATTTTAGATGATGGAAGATATCAACAAGAAATATATTTTGATGGGTTTCGAGGAATATATAGTTGTTGCGTAATTGCTGAGAACTCAAAAATAGCAAAGTCTACTATTTGGCAAAAGGCGTTTCAGGAAATCTTTGAGCCAATTCAAACAATATTTAGAGGGGATGCCTCTCAAAAGATCGATTTTAAAGTCTTTAATTTTGTGATTGAACGTATAATAAATCTTTCTTTACCATTTACTTTTCAATTAAAAAAGTATTTGCTAGCATTAGATGTAAACTATGCTCGAACGATAGGTTGTGATTGCTATTTCTATACACTTCAAGTTATCTTTGCAAATATTAAAGGTCGAAGAGAGAAACTAGCATTCGCTGAAAAGCTTAGCTACTTAAACAATGGAAAATATTTTATTATTGATGAGAAAACTGTAGATGCAAGTGAAGTGGTTTCTACAATCGTAAGAAACTCTCCGGATTCATCATTGAACTTCCTTAAAACTGTTATGATAACAGAGAAGTTAGAGGTAGAAGGGCAGCTTACAACAGATGCAATTTTCACAGCCATTGTTAATCCTAGCATGGAAAATGTTAAGTCCTACGTTAGACGTGACTACAAAAATATCAAAAAATTAAATCATGTCACGTTTGAAATAGCAAAGATAGCTCTTGATCTCAGTACAGACGCTTATAGTTATATCCAGAACCCATCCAAAGAAATTATAGATTACTTTAGCGAAAGAATAAGATTAGAGGATGAACTGTTATCTAATAAAATAGGACAGTTAGATATATCAGCCGATGGTGATACTAAGATTTGCATATTGGACAGCCATACTCCTGTAAACGAGCAATTAATCAAGTTATGTCAAGGGAGAAACCTACGTCAAATAATAATTGCATGTGGATATACGTTTAGTAGTGGGATTCTGATGATCAAGGATCTTTTGAATAAGAGTACAGAGAATCCTGACATTTCAGTACAATTTTTAATTGGAGCCTTACAAAAATATAATTCATGTGTGAATAATCAAAGAGGACAATTAACTGGAATTGATAAAAAAACCGGGCAATTTTTAAAATTGTTTTTGCAAGATGAAAGATTCAGTTTATTTACATGCGAAAAAAGGTTCTACCACGGAAAAATATTTTTCTTGAAAGGTGATCAACGGACTTTGATTTGTATGGGATCATCGAATGTTAGCCGTTCTGCATTTGTTTCAAATTATGAATTAAATATAGCCTTTGATGTTCTTAATACATCTTCAATCTATTTCAACTTCAATAAATGGATTGACCAGTTGCTATATAATTCAACACGATTAAAAGAACTTGATTTGGAAATATTTAGTGATAATGAAATGAAAGTTGAAGGGGCATCGGTAATTACAAGGGTATCTTTCACAGCTATCCAGCACCGAATAAATGAACTTTCAAACGAAGAAGTAAAGTATCGCCTTAATCTGTGGATGGAAAATAGACCAGATGTTATTGTAGAAGATCTTTGCGTTGTTTCATTGCCAGCATATATTGCATTCGTCTACAAGGAGCAAAATCTTTTAGTGCTCGAATCCTTTCAAGCTGGCAATGCTTATTTTTGTATTAATTATAGAGATTCATTTGAAGAAGAAATAAATAGAATATCGGGATTAAGTAAGGTAGAAATATTTCAATATAGCAGGATGCCTAAAAGAGGGTATCATACACCTAACAAGTTCACTCTAGAAAGTAATATCCGTCGATTTTTTCGTAATAAGGACCTAGCCTAATAGCCTAAAGTCATATGTTGCATAGGGTAGCGTATGAGAATAGAGATAGTATAAGGTTTAATTTAGAGCAATCTCAGTAAATATATTTGGTGAAAGTACTGGCCAAAATAAAAAATGAACACAATCTGGGGGAATATGAATGTGAAACAGTTTTTATGTGTAAATTGCGTTAAAGATAAGGAATTAAAAGATTTAATAACTCAGAAAGGGGAAAGCGAATTCTGTTCCCTGTGCAAAAAGCAGGATACCCCAGCAATTAATTGTGCGAATAAGGAATTGAAGAACCTTTTTAGAAGTTTGGTGCGTTTTCATTATTCTCAATGGGAATATGATCATAATTTTGGGGGTGATGATATATGTTTATTATTCCAAAAGGAAAACTTGCTTTTAAATGATTGGAGATCATCAGGGACAGAGGATGGAGATGATTTATGGAACGTCATCACGGAGCTTGTATGGTTTGAGAACTATAATGACGAAGTAACTATAGTCTCAGATAATCCTTACGTCGCGATCAAAAATGACTATTGTAGAAAAATTAAATACTTTAATGATCAGCTACAAGAAAAAAATTATTATGAAGTAGAATGTGAAGCTATAGAATTTATTAAAGATATAATTAGTGAAACAGCTGTAACGATATTAAATGGCGCTAAGTATTATCGAGCTAGAGTTGGTTATCTAGAACATGGAATTCCAAGGAATTTTGATTGGTATCGGAAAAGACATTTTATGCCGTATAAAGCCAATCAGATTGGGCGCGTGCCACCCCCGCGTGCTAAAAATGGGAGAATGAATAGGAAAGGAGTGTCTTTCCTATACCTTGCTTCCGATTTGTATACTGCAGTTGCAGAAGTCAGACCCTATCCAGGACAGTGTGTTTCCACAGGAAAGTTTGTGAGCAATAACGATATTAAGGTGATCGACCTTACAGATATTAAAATTAGTAAATATAACTCTGACAGCAAGTTGGATGAATTTTTAACGTTAAAAACAATGAATGAGTTGTTCAGCAGACCTGTACCTAATCAAACAGGCAGTCAATATGTAATTACTCAGCTATTGGCTGATGTTATTCGAAAACTCGAGTATGATGGAGTAGTATATAAGAGCCATGTTGGCTCTGGAACCAATTTGGTGATTTTTAATCCTTCATTTTTTCAGTACACAGAGGAAGAAACGAGTGTAGTTTGCATCAACGAAATTCACTATTCCTATGATATTTGCAATATTATGTGCGATAAGGAAGAATATGACTTTATAGGTAAAGGTAATAATATGTAAAATTCAAATTGATTGGGGGAAATTAAGGATGGCATTGAGTACGTATAGGCCGAGATTCATTTCAAAAGTAAAGCGAGGGAGAAATTGGATACCGAAGGATGTACGAGTTGAGATCTATACACGAGATAAGTTTACATGCCAATACTGTGAAAAATTAGTGGGTCGAGATAAGTTGACAATTGAGCATATTGTTCCGATAAGTAAAGGCGGGATTGATGATATTACAAATTATATAACTGTTTGTAGGTCTTGTAATTCTTCAAAAGGAGGCAAATCGCTCACAGAGTTCATGGAAAATAGATGGAATATTCGAATTTCAGAATTGCCCATTCATGGTGACGTAATAATGGATACTCCAGAACTTGACAAGGAGTATAGGTACGTTCGTCAGATGGCCTACTACAAGATGCGAAAAAAGAACTTGCTAAAAGGTTCTGGGGCATTGAAAAAACTGGAAAAGATGTTTAGGTCGATGCTTTGGTCAACCGAATATGGTCGAATTTTAGCCATGAAATATCCTGAATTGCCAGGGCAGGTAAGGGTGTCAATACCATTAGTTGAGTATTTGGTGCCTGATACTCAAAAACCTATTCATAGATTATTAGTAGAATTTTGTAAGTCTGGGCAAACTCGTGCTCTAATTGATGATATGGTAAGAATTATATCTAATTGGGAATATGAGAAGAGTATTGATAACGTTATAAAGTCGTTATGCTACGGGACGTATGATGAAGTTTTGGACAAAAAAATTCACCAAGCATTTAAGAGGGCAGGCATCCGTCCTGGAGATTCTAGTATATTTGAAATCCCTGAAGGACATGAAGAACTACCAGTAGCCGAAAGAGATTTAATTATAATTAAGGCAGATCATGAAACTAATGATTTTGGTGTTGCGTATGTGGAAGAGTATGAAGTTCGGATTCCCACTGGACTCTTGTCGGAAGAGAGGCAGATACTGATTACCAAAGTTAATCCTAACTATGCAATTGGTAAGATAGCCATATTACCTGTAGGTTTTGATGATTAGTTTTTTAGAGGGTCTAAAAAATACCGAATTTTTATAAATTATTCAGTCTACATACAGCTTACGCTGTGAAAAACGCTCAAATTAATAACTAAAAAAAGAGGTTTAATATGCCCAAAGATAAAATCTTTCAAGACTTAAGTGAAGACGAACTATTTGATGTTTTTGAAAGTATTTTTTGTGATGAATTAGATTCTTGGTTTTCGGCTGATATATCCTGTTGCGATGCTTGCTATGATAAATTTCTAAATATGTGGCCAACGGTATATTCGAGAGACGCTGATTTCCAATGTAGTGGAATTGATCTAGATTGCTTTTATAAAGACTCACGTTTGCCTGATTTTTTTACAGAAGACGAGTTTCATAAATTTGTAAATAAAATGACATGCCCTCAGTGTGGAAGTCCATTATCCGCTAATATATGGCCTTATAACCTTAAATTTGATTTACCAGATGATTTTGATAGTACATTAAAGGCGATATATGATTTAGCTATAAAAACACCATTTCTCCTCTTAACACATCCATTCGCATTAAATATATTAAAAATGCTAAAAGAACTTAGTATTAAAACGGAATTAGTGGATATGTCAACTAAATATTACAGAGGAAGAACATTAGAAAAAGAAAGAATATATGTTAATGAAGATTTTAAATATCCTCCCAGAGAAATAATAATTGAAGGTAGGTATAATCATGCAGGATTCCCCGTCATCTATTTAGGTGATAGCGCTCTCACATGCTTTTATGAATTGCGAAAACCGAATGATGGTATTGCAATTGCTGAAATGATAATTAAAAAACCATTAAAAATATTAGATTTGATTGATATTCAAGATGACTATGATAACATTTTAAACGCAGCAGCTTGGTCGTCTTTAATGAGTTCGCCTTGTGAGGGGCAAGGATGGTATAAACCATATTATGTATTTACTAGATTTATTGCAGATTGTGCAATAAATGCTGGGTTTGATGCAATAAAATATCCAAGTGTACGACACGGGAAAAGTCATAATATTGTTTTATTTGACGGTATTACACAATGGAACAACATAGATATAATCGCAATTAAACAAATGGATAAAAAAGATTTTAGTCTTAAATGAATTAAGGTCATAATCGGACGAAGATATTTTCTATAATGGAGGAATTACTTGGAATTTATCGAATTAAGTTAGGATAAGTATTGAAATAACTTTGCATATAAAATACACGAGGAGAGTTTCTGTTATGGCATCTATAGTTTTAGAGCTACAGAGTGAATTGGTTGGATCTGAAATTCGTCTTAGTAGTTCATTGCGTAAGGGATTGCTTATTGCTACAAAATTAGGACTCAGCGAATTGGAAAAGTGGCTAATTAGTGAGCTTGAGGGATATAATCTAACAAATGAATTGCCAGAATATAGAAAATTACAAGGGGTTTTATATTATAACAATCCTTATATAGGGACGCGTCCTGTAGGTATTCCTGATAATGATTTAGAAAAAACAATAACAAAAAAGCCGATGGCTTATCCAATATCAGAGTTGGAAAAAATATTAGAGAGCCAAGGGAAGGATAATAATGCAAATTTGACTTCAACATTTCCTGGTGGGATGCAAGTTAAGATGCAGAAAATGTGTGGCTTTTCTGCAGACTATCGATTTATATTACATCTTGAATATTATCAAATAGAGGGAATCGTTGAAGCTGTTAGGAATACTTTGTTAAAATGGACACTCCAACTTGAAGAAGACGGTATTTTAGGAGATGGTATTGTGTTCTCAACTAAAGAAAAAGAGGCTGCAAAGGCTTCTATATACAACACTACTTATGTTTTCAATGCACCTATTCAAAACTCTCAAATTCAGTCGCATACACAGAAATCTACACAGTTAATGAATGTTGAAACGCCTAATTACGACGAAATGAAAGTAGTTGTTGAACAAATTTTAGATAAAGTTGATGAACTGGGTATAGGGAGTGCTAAAGTAAATGAGGTGAAAGCAGATTTGAATACAATGGCAGCTCAATTAAAGTCATCTGCACCTAAAATGGGCGTTTTAAAAGAATGCTGGCAAAGCACACGTAATATATTAGAGGGAACAACTGGTAGTTTAGTAGCAAGTGGGCTTATGGCCAAGATTCAATGGTTATCTGAAGTATTAAAATGAAATTGGTGGGCAACAATGAACCTATAACCTGACTTTTCTAGTAATTAGTGAGGCACTAGGATTAACAATTAAAAATCTGCCCAAGTGGTAATAACCACAAAGGCAGGTATTGTTATAGTGATAATGTTATCGCAACTATTAGTGTGTTTGTTAGTAGTAGTAGGTATGGGTGATGCAGGGGGCATTGTTCTACATGCTATTTGCCACCCATGATCCCCTCAAAATTCTAAATCCCCTTCCTTATTTGCTCGCGCTCCGACTTTACAGCGGCAACATAATCTTTGTAATTATTTTCCTTTCCACAACAGATCATACAAATACAATCGGTATTGAACATGCTCATGATTCTGCCCGCAGCTAAACTGCCACCACATCGGTCACAGGCTTTTTGTGTAAAGAATTTATCCATGGGTACCTCCTTGATATTTTGATATAGTATATTAATCACTCAAAGAGGGCGGGACGTCAAATCAGTATTACATATTTACACGAATTAATTAGAAACCTACCAAAATGGTAATAATCATAATGGTAGGCTTTTTCATGCCCTGGGAAAATACATTTTCCGGGCTAATTCAAATTACATACAAAAGAGGTATACTGTGGAAGCTAAATTATATGCCAAGAAAATTACACTTTTTCTGTGAAATCCTTAATGCTTTTGCTGATGTAAGAGCTTGTGTGATTTTGCTATTATAAATATTGACCACTAGCGTAAAAAACGCTAGAGAAAAAG
>CAXYVG010000016.1:0-51285 GCA_964292325.1 uncultured bacterium
ATAAACATAAATGAAACATTGTTATGATAGGTACGATATAGTTTGTGAATTATATTGACAAATTATGATAAAGAAATATAATGGAACTAGGAGTATTCAAAATAGTGATATTTTTCAAATAATTTACTGAAGGGGGATTCATTATGGCTAAGAATTTGGGATTTTACAGATGTCCTACTTGTGGATATACGTTAGAGGTTGTTGAATTGGGTCAGAAGAAGATGGTTTGTACTGGAGAATCATATGCTCATACTTGTTTTCTAGCGGATGCGATTGTAAGCTGTTGTGGTAAGGCGATGGAACTACTAGAACCTAATACTGTGGAAGCTTCAACCGAAAAACATTTGCCGGTGGGTACTTTTACGGAAGATGGCAAATTGGTAGTGAAGGTTGGCAGCATAGCTCATCCGATGATTGCAGAGCATTCGATTCAATGGATTTGCATTGCATATGGCGACACCATACAGCGAATTAAACTAGAACCAGGTCAAACGCCTGAGGCAACCTTTTGCGTGCCAAATGCGACAAAAGTGGATATGTATGCGTATTGCAACCTTCATGGCCTTTGGAAAGCGACTATTTAACTAGCTGAGGGGAATCTTCTGAACAAAAACAAATGCAAACGGTTACATAAATAAAAATGGAAAGTGGCTACCTCAAAAAAATGAGATAGCCACTTTTTTTCTGCGATCGTGAAACGTATATTAATAGCGTACCTGATTATCTTATTGTATGGAATGGAATGGTTAAAAAACTGTTTTTGCTTTATAATATAATTATTAATTTGAAAACCAAAACAACAATAGGATGCAGATATAGTTACTCAAGAATATTGAATATTATAGATGTAATATTAGGAAGGAACAAAGCATGGTAGAAATCGTTAATTCAAATCACGATAATAGTAATTTCGTACACCTCCATGTCCATACGGAATATAGTTTACTTGATGGTGCTAGCCGTATTACGAGTCTAGTACAAAGGGCTAAGGAACTGGGGATGCCAGCTATCGCCATTACGGATCATGGAAGCATGTATGGGATTATTGATTTTTATAAACAGGCTAAAAAGCAAGGAATTAAACCGATTATTGGTTGTGAAGTATATGTCGCGCCGCGGTCGCGTAGAGAGCGATGTACTGTGGATGGTGAAAATTATTATCATTTGGTGTTATTGGCAGAGACCGATGAAGGGTACCGAAATTTAATTGAATTGGTTTCAAGAGCCAATACCGAAGGGTTTTATTATAAACCAAGGGTGGATACGGAGCTACTTACGCAGTATAGCAAAGGACTGATTTGTTTAAGTGCTTGTATCGCTGGGGAAATACCATCTTGGATGCTAAAGGGCAACAATGGCAAAGCAGAGGCAGTAGCCAAAGAGTATATCAATATTTTTGGCAAGGAAAATTTCTTTCTTGAATTACAAGATCATGGAATACCAGAACAAAAGATTGTAAATGGATTATTAATCGAAATGTCGCAGAAGTTAGGTATTGGCTTAGTCGCAACGAATGATTTACATTATATTGATAAAAAAGATGCAGAATGTCATGATGTATTACTATGCATTCAAATGGGGAAAACGATTGATGATACCAATCGAATGAAGTTTTCTACCAGTGAATTTTATTTAAAAAGTTATAGTGAGATGAATCAACTATTTAGCGATTATCCAGACGCATTGACCAATACTTGCGCGATTGCAGAGCGCTGTAATGTAACGTTAGATTTTGGTAATATGTACTTACCGGAATTTCCTGTGCCAGAAGGACTAACTGCTGATCTATATTTGGCCCAGTTATGCCAAAGTCAATTAACAAAACGATACAGTGAAGTGACGTCAGAGGTTGAGGCACGTCTAGAATATGAATTATCGGTTATTTATAAGATGGGCTATTCAGGCTATTTTCTCATTGTATGGGATTTTATTAACTATGCTAGAACGCAAGATATCCCTGTAGGGCCAGGTAGAGGGTCTGCTGCTGGTAGTATGGTAGCGTATTTGCTTAAAATCACGAATATTGATCCTCTAAAATACAGTTTGCTATTTGAACGATTTTTAAATCCTGAACGCGTTAGTATGCCTGATATTGATATTGATTTTTGCTATGTAAAACGTGGCAAGATTATTGAATATGTGTCAGAACGTTATGGTGCGGATAAAGTGGCACAGATTATTACCTTTGGTACCATGGCAGCGAAAGGCGCCATTCGTGATGTCGGGCGGGCTTTAAATATGTCCTATGGCGAAGTGGATCGGATTGCAAAAATGGTCCCCAATGAGCTTGGTATTACGCTGCGGCGCTCTTTAAAAGTAAACGCTGAAATGCAAGGGGCATATGAAACGGAAGAGCCCGTTCGGAAGCTTTTAGATTTGGCAATGGCTGTTGAGGGATTGCCGCGGCATGCTTCGACTCATGCGGCGGGTCTGGTTATTTCGCAGCAACCATTAACTCATTATGTACCGCTGCAAAACTCGTCTGAGGGTTTTTTAACCACGCAGTATGATAAGGATAAGGTCGAGGAAATCGGACTACTAAAGATGGATTTGCTTGGTCTTAGGACATTAACGGTCATTGGTGATACTCTTACACTTGTCAAGGAAAACCGAGGAATTCAGATTGATATTGACGACATTCCTTTGGATGATGTGAAAGTCTGCACGATGCTGGCTCATGGTGATACGGCAGGGGTATTTCAACTAGAATCAAGTGGAATTACGACCTTAGTCAAAGATTTGAAACCAGAATGCTTTGCCGATCTGATACCGCTCGTCGCATTATACCGGCCAGGACCGCTAGGAAGTGGCATGGTTGCAGACTTTATTAATGGTCGGCATGGAAAACGCGAGGTTACGTATGTGCATCCTCTCTTAGAACCGATACTAAAGGAAACCTTTGGCGTTATCTTGTATCAAGAGCAGGTTATGCAGATTGCGTCTGCTATGGCTGGTTTTACTTTAGGACAGGCTGATATGCTACGTCGTGCAATGGGAAAAAAGAAGCATGATGTGCTAAATGCACAACGGGAAAATTTTTTGCAAGGAGCAAATGAAAGAAATATTGATAGCAAAGTGGCTGGAGATATTTTTGATTTGATGGCTCATTTTGCTGATTATGGCTTTAATAAATCTCATAGTGCAGCGTATGCGTTAGTGGCCTATCAAACTGCTTATCTAAAGGCAAATTTTCCTCAGGAATTTATGGCAGCTTTATTATCTAGCGTAATGGGGACCAATGGAAAAGTCGGTTATTATATTGAAGCATGTAGGCAAATGGGCATTGGTATGTTACCACCCGATATTAATGCTAGTTATAATAGCTTTAGCGTAGAGCAATCATCGATACGTTTTGGGCTTGCTGCTGTAAAAAATGTGGGTGAAAATGCGATTTTAAATCTAATCCGTGCTCGCGAGGCAGAAGGACCTTTTACATCATTAGTGGATTTTTGTACGCGAGTGGATATGCGGTTAGTCAATAAGCGGGTAATTGAAAGTTTAATTAAGTGTGGAGCGTTTGATTCTTTTGGCGCAAAACGCTCGCAGCTGTTGGCTATTTTAGAACGAGCGGTTGATGTAGCAGCTGTTTGCCAGCGTGATAAAGCAAGTGGGCAAATTGGACTATTTTGTGAAGAAACGTTGCATGAGGCAGCCGAGGTGATGTTACCTGATATACCAGAAATCCCAAAGGATCAATTGTTGGTGATGGAAAAGGAGATTACAGGTTTTTATGTAACGGGGCATCCATTAGATGCATACCGTGATAAAATGAATCATGCTACCCCATTAAGTGAAATAGTCAGTGGTAATTATAAGGATGGGAAAAATGTAAAGGTGGCAGGTTTAATTAATACGGCGAAACGCATTACTACCAAAAATGGTGATATGATGTGCTTTTTGACTCTTGAAGATTTTACCGATCAGCTTGAAATTGTAGTTTTTCCAAGAGTTTTTGATAAATGCAGTAAATTTACCCTTCCCGATATGGCGGTGCAGGTGTCAGGGCGCTTAAGTGCGAGCGATGAGGGGGCTAAAGTACTTGCTGATGGTATTCGAAGTTTGGATGATGCAATGAATGCTGAAGTGCGGATTAAAATTTCCAAACAACAAGAAACAGCGGAAATCTTTGAACAGCTAAAAGAAGTATTAAAAAAATATCCAGGACCGATGATTGTATTTTTGCATTTGATGGATAGTCGCCGGATTATTAAGACTGAAAAACAGTTTTGGATTGAACCTTCCTCTGAGGCGGTGGAAGCTTTAGAAGCGATCATTGGCAAAGGGAGAGTCGTGATTGTATAAAGAGAACTTGGCTACGGCCAAGTTCTCTTATTTTCCAGTATATAAGACGGTAACTACAATTATGTATTTTATTGGAAAAAAACATGGCGATCCTCCCTAAGATATGTTATTATTTGTATTATAACATATCGTTTCGTTGCAAAATGGATTACTTCTTGATTCTATAAGAGTGAATATAAGAAAATTTAAGCAGAGAGTTGCATGATCTTGCAGGAATCCTGTTTATAATGGAGAAAACTATAGTGAATTAATGAAGGGAATAGTAATCATACTAATATTTATGGGGAATTATAAGATTGACTAGATTATAGGAGGAATTATGTGGACTGTAATATATATTGCTAAGAATCGTGCACAAGCTGAAAAAATTAAGGATTTACTTTGTACTGAAGGTATTTTAGCCAATACAAAGGCAAATGGTGCTGCTTCTAATATTGGCGATGGATTATATGAAATCTTGGTATTGGAATCAGAAGCCAATGAGGCAAATGAGATTATTTGTCAACATGCAATAATGAAAAAATAGGGAGAGTGTTAGGATGTTGAAAAAGACTAAGATTATCTGTACTCTTGGACCTAGTACTGATAAACCAGGAATTCTAGAGGCTATGCTGGAATCCGGTATGAATGTATGTCGATTTAATTTCTCTCATGGAACACATCCTGAACAAGGAAAACGTATTGAAATGATACGCGTTGCAAGTCGTACGCTAAATAAAAGAGTCGCATTGCTTCTTGATACGAAGGGACCAGAAATGCGTTTGGGTAAATTTGCTGGTGGTAAGGTGCAACTCGAAAAAGGGCAACAGTTTACTTTGACTGCTCAGGAAATGGTAGGTACGGCCGAAAAAGCAACGGTTAATTATAGTTCATTACCACAAGAGGTGGTAGTGGGGAACCTTATTTTACTATCAGATGGTCTGGTCAGTTTATCGGTTGATGCGATACAGGGTGAAGAAATTATTACTACTGTACAAAATAGTGGCATAATTAGTGATCGGAAAAGGGTAGCAGTACCTGGTGCGATTCTTAATTTGCCATTTTTATCGGAACAAGATAAAATGGATATTTTATTTGGTATTGAACAAGATATGGATTTTATTGCGGCATCTTTTGTGCAACGTGCAGCGGATATTTTAGCCATTCGTAATTTGCTTGAAAGTATGAATACCAATATGGAGATCATTGCTAAGATTGAGAATGCAGAAGGTGTTCGTAATATTGATGAAATATTAAAAGTTGCGGATGGAATTATGGTGGCTAGAGGGGATTTGGGGGTAGAAATACCTGCTGAAGAAGTTCCGATTGTACAAAAATTATTAATTAAAAAGGCAAATGCTGCTGGAAAACCAGTTATTACCGCTACCCAAATGTTAGAATCTATGATGACAAATCCTCGACCGACTCGAGCGGAAGCGAGTGATATTGCCAACGCCATTATGGATGGTACGGATTGTATTATGCTAAGTGGAGAAACCGCATCAGGCGATCATCCCGTAGAAGCAGTAGAAACGATGGCTAGAATTGCGATTCGCGCAGAAGAAACGTTAACAACTAAGATGTTCACGATGAGTCAGTATACCACGACGGATGCCATTAGCCATGCGACGGTACAAGTAGCTCAGGAATTACAGGCTGCCGCGATTGTGACGGCAACCGAACATGGATATACTGCGCGGATGGTATCGAAGTATCGCCCGAAGGCGAATATCATTGCTGTTACACCGCATGAAAAAACAATGCGTCGCATGATGCTGTTTTGGGGTGTACAGTCTGTACTTGGTACGACTACTACCAATACAGATGATATGGTGCAAAATGCGATTACCAGATCAGTGGAACAAGGTTTTGTAAATGAGGGTGACTTAGTAGTTATTACTGCTGGGGTGCCAGTAGGGACAACTGGCACGACCAATATGATTCGAGTACATGTAGTAGGTAATGTTTTACTTCGGGGTGTAGGGATTGGGCAGAAGTCGATAACAGGGAAAATTTGTATAGCTCACTCCATGCATGATGTTACTACGAAAATGAAACCTGGAGATATTTTAGTAATTGCTGGTATAGATGAAGAAACGGCTGCCTATGCCACTAAAGCGGGAGCTATTATCGCAGAGGAAGGCGGTTTAACTTCTAACGCCGCTGTGGTAGGTATTAGTACAGGAATACCTGTTATTGTTGGTGCAGATGGTGCTGTTGAACGTTTAAAAGATGGAATGCTTGTTACCGTTGATACGGTAAGAGGAGTTATATACCAAGGAGAGATAAACGCTAGATAGTTTGAAAAATATTCTGGCAGGAGCGGAGGGCGTTTGTATTGTTCTGGGTGACACTGATAACTAGTATCGTTGCACTACTGATCATATTGAGTTGGTATTATTACCGGAATGTAGACTGGCAGATTAAGTTATTAACAGCTAGGTTGAAACGGGCGATCCACTTGAAAAAGCGAGATCAACGAGTTGTGCAACAGCTATTAAAAAAAATCTATGTCATCATTCAAAAAAGCACAGCAGAAAATAATTCAATCGTCGTTTATCAATCCTTAGACCTACTTAAATTAGCCTTTGGTTATGGCCTAGTACGCTCGAATGAGTCTACTAGGCTTATGGCTGTTGGTATAGCGGCATTACGCAGTAAAAATTACGATACCGCTAGCTTTGTTTTGGATACTTTTAGACCATTGGTACGCCAATTACCAGCATCTGACAATTGCATTGCCATTGATCAGTTAACGTTAATTGGAGTATTGGCACTGAAGCAAAAACAAAATTTTTTGACAGCGAAAGTAGTAGAATGTATTTTTTTTATTATGGAACAAACGGATGTAGCGGTTGATCGAAAAGTCTTGGCATCTGCTATTAAGGCGCTTAAAGTAATTGGGGTACTTGGACTACGTCGTCGTGATACTGCATTATTTCGCGAAATAACCATTCGTTTATCATCGTGGCTGATTGCCAATCCGAGGACTAATGATATAACCGAGGAAATAACCACTATGCTTACAGCGTGGTTACATCGAATTGTATGGCTTGATGAGGGCTTTTTATTTGTTATCATTACGGATTTTACTTTCAGTTTGGTGGAAGCGCAAGTGTTATCAGCGAAGGGAGTGGAACTCATTGTTGACGAATGGGGAAGTATTGCAGCTTCTGCTTCGTTAAATCCTCGCAGTTCGATGGCAGGAGTTTTAGTAGAGTTTTTATTTAAAATAGCAAGTGTACAAAAGACCGATAAACAATGGAATAAGGTAGTGGACATTGCCGGTCGGGTAGCAAAGTTGGCAGTTTCTCGTCGTGGTCTTATGGATTCATTTATGGTTTTGCATCCCATGCTTGAAATAGGAAAGGATTTATTGTGGGCACAGCTGCAGTGTGTAGAGGCTGTTGATGTTTCTCGTCAACAACTTTTATATAAGGTAATAAGAGAATGTCTTATCGTTCTGACATATGCTGCAAGGCAAGATTTACTTGGTTCTACCGGAGAATCGATCATTTCTATTTATGAGCACTGGAGAAGTCGTCCTGAATGTATTAGCAATCAGAAAACTTTAAAAAAATATTGCCAGTTATTACTTCTGTTTTGGCTAAAAAATAAGCGAAAGTCTAAAAGAGAAATGGCAGGTGTCGCGAATTTTATAGATCCCATACTGTTTTCGAACAGAGAAAGGCAGAGGTTAGGTATATAGCATAATAAAAAAATCCGGTATTATACACCGGATTTTTGTTTTGGCAATTTGCTACCTGTTAGTAAAAAATTGATGAACGGGAAAAAAGTACTGATTTTGTTAACGAAGATGGCAAACAATAAGCTACTACCTGTGGTGAATAAATAAAAGAAGATTACGACTCGTGCGGAGAGTATAATGTTGTGCCCGGATAGATAGCTATCGAGATAATACATAATCAAAGGATGAATCAGATACACTAGATAGGAATATTTTCCGAACAGTGCGAGAAATTTCTTCGCTACTGCTGGAAGGTTTGGATTGTTAAATAAAAAGAATAAAAATAATGTAGTAGATAACGTATATAATACGCCGATTGGACTAAGCTGATGAGCGGTATTGACAGCTTGCTCCGGTTTATAGTGAGCAACGTAGAGTAGATAATAATAAAATGATAGCATACCGCCAACAGTTACATAGAAAAAATTCCTAATATGCTTTGTATTGCGGTGGAGCCATTGTTCAAAATCAGCATAGCGCATGGCGCATACGGCACCTAATAAGAAAATAAAGAGATAATGCAATACCCAGTAATTTAAACGGAAAGATAAGGCTTTACTAATGTAATGATTGGGAATATCTACTTTTAAGAGGTAGCTTGAATAATAGTTAAAGATGATCTGGAGAACTAAGATCACGCTTAGGTACCGGATGGGATGATCGATGATGCGCTGAACGATAAGGCGCCAAAGAGGCATGAGGGCATAAAACCATAGCAGAATCACCAAAAAATACAATTGGCAGGAAGCAAGGCCAAATAAAGCATATTCGTATAGTAAAGGTGGCTTCCATATCGAAAAATCGTTACTAATAAATGTATAGTGAAGCATATAAAAAAATGACCAGACAATATAGGGGAGTAAAACAGTGCGTGCGCGCCTTAGCAGGAACTGGGTATAGTTGAGTTTTGTTGTTAGGTCTTGGTTAATAAATAGACCGAAAGCTGATACGAAGAAAAAAATCGGTACACTAAAGCGAGTGAGGATTTCTAATAACGCAAATAGATGTATATTGACTGTAGGATTGCTAAGTGAATAAGAGCCAGTATGGATACCCACTACGCCGAGCATCGATATGCCGCGAATATATTCAAGAGCTGTTATTTTTTGTTTGGACATGGAAAGGTTCCTTTCTTGTGCAAGTATACATTATGTTATACTACTTAATTCGTAATTCACTAAGATTATTCCTGCTTATCTGGATGGTAGGCAGGAATAATCAACACTTGTTTTGAATATGTAAATAGATGTCGCTTAAAGGGGGAATTAAAATGAAACCATTAGGTTTGATCAATGGAAACTTAATTGATCTTAGTGAAAATATTGTGCCAATGGAAGATCGAGGTCATCAGTTTGGTGACGGTGTATATGAAGTGACAAGGGTGTATAATGGTCGCTGCTTTGCCTTGCTGCCGCATTTGGAAAGATTATATCGCTCTTTGCGGGCGATCCGGATTCCTGCTATCTATACATTCGAAGAATTAATCGAATTTCACGAATTGTTGATTGAAAAAAGTGGCATAAAAGAGGGATCTATTTATTTACAGATTACCAGAGGTAGTGCTCCTCGTACACATGGATTTCCGCAGCAGATTGTACCATGTTTGACGATGTCCATACGTCCTTCAGGCGCTGTGAATACCGAGCTATGGAAAGAGGGCGTAAAAGTCATTCTAATTCCAGATGAAAGATGGCTGAGATGTGATATCAAATCATTAAACTTATTAGGCAATATTTTAGGTAAGCAACAAGCCCAAGAAGCAGGGTGCTATGAAGGCGTTATGGTTCGAGGGGAACATGTTACAGAAGGAACTAGCAGCAATTTCTTTGTGGTCAAAGATGAGATCATTTGGACTTATCCAGCGACTCATTTAGTTCTAAATGGTATTACTAGAAGTATTATATTAGAAAAGATTGCTAAGAAGTTTGAAATGACCGTACTAGAAAAACCGTTTGATGTAGCGTTTCTTAAAACTGCATCAGAAGCCTTCTTATCAGGAACTAGCACAGAGATCATGCCAATCAAGGTAATCAATGGAACTGTTATAGGGGATGGAACAATGGGTCCTATTACTCAAAAAATACAAGAAGCATATCATCAACTAATCGATCAGGAATGCAATCGCAAATAATATATAGGGCGAACTAAGTAATACCATCTATATTATTAGTCTATTACTGACGATTGTCTGTACAAAACTTAGTGTGTTATATATAAGTAGCAGGGATTACTTTCTGCTACTTTTATATATGCCGCAATCAGTATTTATATCGATATATGACATACTAAGTAAATGAGAGATTGTTAGCCTATTTTTCAATAGGGAGGGCGGTTTATGAAGAATGAGATACGACAATTGAAATATTATCGGTGGCTCATTTTTAGTGTGATGGTATTGGGGACGTTTATGGCTGTTTTAGACTCTAGTATTGTCAATGTAGCGTTACCAATCATTGCGATCAACTTGGGTGTAGAATTGCCAATCGTGCAGTGGGTAGTATCGGCATATTTATTAGTGATTACGATAACTTTACCTGTATTTGGTAAAATGGGGGATTTATATGGTCGACGAAAGGTGTTTTTGTTAGGACTTATGATTTTTACGTTAGGCTCATTGTTATGTGGTATTTCTAGTGGAATCTACTCATTGATCATAGCTAGAGCGGTGCAGGCGATTGGCGCTTCGATACTGATGTCTAATTCTCCAGCAATTATAAGTGTTACTTTTCCAGGTAAAGAGCGAGGGCGAGCATTGGGGATGATAGGCAGTGTAGTAGCTTTAGCTTCAATGAGTGGACCAAGTTTAGGGGGACTGTTGGTTGGTATATTTAATTGGCAATCTATTTTTTACATTAATTTGCCGATTGGTTTAGTTGCTTATTTTTTAGGGTATATCATTTTGCCACCAGAAGAAAAGTGTAGACAGGAATCATTTGATGTAATAGGCAGTTTCTTATTTGCAGTTGGTATGACTGGTTTAATCATGGTGTTGATTCGTGGGCAAGAGTGGGGCTGGGGATCGTATATGGTAGCGAGTATTAGTAGCTTGACCATTATGCTACTGGCTATATTTGTTTGGTATGAAAAGCGAGTAAAGCACCCAATCATTGATTTGTCACTATTTAAAATATGGCCTTTTTTAGCGGGAAATATATCTAATTTATTATCATTTATGGCGATGTTCTCGAATAGTATGCTATTGCCTTTTTATTTGCATTCTATATTGTCATTATCACCAACTGAGATTGGGCTAGCGATTACGCCTTTTCCTTTATTGATGGCAATCACGGCTCCGATTAGTGGATATTTGTCGGAACGCATCAGTTCTATGATTTTAACTAGTACAGGTTTGACCATTATGATGGCAGGACTGATTTATTTAGCTACTCTTACGGAGCAATCTGTTATTTGGCAAGTGGTAATCGGACAGGCTGTTATGGGGGCTGGTAATGGAATTTTTCAATCACCTAATAATAATAGTGTATTAAGTTCAGTACCGATGGATAAAGTAGGACTTGGCAGTGGAATGAACGCATTGATGCGTAATATTGGTATGGTAAGTGGAATTGCGGTAGCGGTGTCAGTGTTTGAAAGCAAACGTCAACAGGAACTTGCTAGTATTATACAGCCCAATCAAGCGGATTACGTTAGTGCATTTTTAGTAGCATATCATACTGCATTGTTTATCGGTGCTTGTTTTGCATGTGTCGGTATCTTGATTTCTTTGAGTAGAAAAGGGCATTACCGTTCTTAAAAAATCTAGTGAAATCAGAAAAAATGTGGTAACATGAAGGAAGAAGCAGTACAAATTAATAGTTGGAGGTTTATATCGTGAATCAAGTATGGTTACAAATATTTACGCTGATGATTGTTGGTAATATAGTGAAAATGATCATTTCGTATCCAGTTGTTGGAGTAGTTATTGATGTTCTTGTCTTTGCCATTTCCTATCTGATTCTGCGTCGATATCCTATGATAGATTTAAGAAATAGTATGTTATTTTTAGGCGGACTAACAGTGGTTTCTATACTTTCAAGTCTGGGATTAATTGGCGAGGTTGTCAGTAATGTTCTCGTAATGGCATTATTAGGCTGGATGATGTTTGGACGAGGTCGTAACGGTAATGGTGGTGTTAGAGGGAAGTCTTCTACGATTCGGCATAAATGGCATAAGTAAGGATATTGTTGGTGAATAAACAATATACAATGTTAACGCGCACAGCATTATTATTGTCTCTTACGTTGTTATTCCAGTCTTTACGTTTTATTATTCCTATTCCTGCATTTTTATCTACATTTTTAATTGGGAGTTTAGTGAATGCTTGTTTATTAATTGCAACGGAGACGATAGGAGTACGGTCTGCTTTTATCATTGGCTTTCTCGCCCCAATCATAGCCTATATGCAGCAGTTGCTGCCGTTGCCGATACTGATTTTACCAGTAGCATTAGGGAATGCAATTTATATTGCCGTGTTTTTTGTAGGTCGTAACTATCCTTATCTAAGGGTTGGTAGTGCCGCTGTCAGTAAGAGCATCTTTATGTATTTTTCTTTTAGCTGGTTATTTTCATTTATTGCCATTCCGGCTAAGGTAGCTGCGAGTATACTGTTTATTATGAGTTGGCCACAAGTGATTACGGGTTTGGTTGGCGGTATTTTAACAATACTAATAACAAGAAGGTTATCATTACATTTATAATGATAACCTTCTTGTTATTACACGATATATTAAAATTAACTTTTTTGCAGGATATTCATTAATATTGCACCATTATGCTTTAACCATGTACGATGCTGTTTGAATTTTGGTGAAAAAGTATAGACTTCTTGCCAAAAGAGTGCAGAATGATTCGGTACACGCAAGTGGCAAAGTTCATGAATCACTAAATAATCGATAACTTCTGGTGGTGCCATAACAATTCGCCAATTGTAGTTGATATTGCCTTTGGAAGAGCAACTTCCCCAACGTGTTTTTTGCTCTTTTATTGTAATGCGTTGTGGTTTAACATTGATTTTGGTAGCCCATAGAGCCGTTCTATCTGTTAATATATTACTGGCCATTTCACGATACCATAGTTTTAGAAATGACTCGACATAGGATGTGGTTTGCTCTGGGGATATACGCGGCATCGAGATGATCATTTGATTGTCTTGTAAGTGGATCGTACATGCATTGCTTTCTGTGGTAGTAAAAACAAGGTTGTACGATTTTCCTTGATAAAGTAGGGGGGCGCCATGACGAATGGATTTATTAATTGGATTTTCCGTGATAGCTGCACAGTGTAAGAGTTGTTTCGTGATCCAAGAGCTTTTTTTATAAATGATATCTTCGATATTGGTTTTGGGGAATTTGTTAGGGGCAGTAACTTCTAAATGGGTGCTAGAGATTATTTTTATTTGAAGAGTTTTACGGTTTTTCTGATAACGAATATGGTATGTTAGTTGATGGTTATTTAATGTAATCGTATTCATACTGTAAGATTAAGCATAGAGGTGCGTAAATCCTGCAATGGATAGACAAAATAAAAAAAGCTTCCAATAAAATTGGAAGCTTTAAATTGTTGTGGTGCCGAAGGCCGGACTCGAACCGGCACGTGGGGTACACGTCTGATTTTGAGTCAGGTGCGTCTGCCAATTCCGCCACTTCGGCACGCTATAGGTTGAAGAAGCGCTTCAACGTTTATTATGATACCATGATTCAATACGGTTGTCAAATATAATTTTATATTGAATACTAAAATTTTATTTGATGGCTTTTTTTACATTGTATAATGCTATGGTTGTGGGGAATAATTGTAGCGTATAGTTTAATAAGGAGGCAAATCATATGACGATGAAAATGGGTAATTTGCCAGTGAAAAAAGTTCTTTTAGATAGCCAAACAGCTACTGATGAGGGAGAATATGAATTTATAATTGACTGTGAGTCCGTTTATTTTAATGCATTGTATGACAATGAGGGGAGTTTACAGTGTGTTGATCAATATTTTTATACAGAAAAACGTTCATATAGTGATATAGAAAGTGCGACAGAGGAGCGAGAATTGTTAAGTGTTGATCAAAATGATTTTCCTGTAAAAAGCTATTTACTAGCCAAACAGCAACAAGGAAATGAATGGTTACGTTTCCATGCTGTTGTACCCAAAATGGTTGATCCCGATTATTTTCATCAAAAATATTTAGGGGAATAAGAATAGGGAGAATGTAACATAGTCAGTAAAGAATGGGGACGGTTTTATGAAACCGTCTTTTTTGTTATGCATAATATAATTGTTCAAAAAACCATTAGAATAGCAAAGAAACCAAATAAATGGTAAAAAAAGTAAATTAAAACAAAAAAATAATAGTTTATTTACTGTAGATTCAATTGAAATAGTTGAATGATGTCGAATTCGGTGCAAGGAGAAAGTCAACTACTATAAGGGATGAGGAGAATGAAGAGAAAAATTCGACAAAAATTAGTCCAGTTAGATCAAAATATGTCGGAATTTTACGAATAAAACTTAGTCTAATTTAGCAGGTAATACAAATATTTACAAGAATACTATCTATTACCTTACGAAATATAAACAAAAAGGTGATGAAAAAAATGAATTGTTTAGAAAATTCTCAAAAAAAGCTATTGTCTTTAACGAAAGAGGATGAATATACAGAATACTTGGAATCAACAACAAACGGTATTATATATCTTGATAACGATATGTGTATGACAAACGTCAATGATGAAGCGGAACGGATATGTGGTATTGGGCGTAGTAATATAATCGGAAAACGAGTGGATATAGTTTTTAAAAATTATGGTGAGAATTTTTTGCAAATATTTAATGTTTCAGAAGAACAAGAAGTGAAGACAGCTAATCTCAAATTGGAGATGAATGATCAGATTAAGTATCTACATGTAGATACTTTGAAAATTGTAGATACATCAGGTGAGGCTAATGGTATTGTTGTTATTTTACAGGATATGTCCGCTGTAAGGACAGCGATCAAGCAGATACAAACAACGCAGATGTTGATGTCGCTTGGTGAAATCGCTGCTGGAGTGGCACATCATGTACGAACCCCATTAACCACAATTGGCGGATACTTGCAAATCATGTTGAAGCGTCTTGAAAATGATCAATATACTGTGCGCCGTGATGTGCTTGAAATGTTGCTTACGGAAGTTTCATATATTAATGATGTGGTGAAGGAATTGGTGTTATTTGCTAAACCGCCTGTACAAAAACAACCAGATGTTAATATGAATGACTTACTAGATGAAGTATTACTTCTAACTTTTAAACAGGTAGGTAGTGAAAAAATTAATATAAACAAACAATTGACAATCCATCTTCCTACCATTATTGCAGATAGTAATTTGCTAAAGCAAGCTCTGATAAATATTATACAAAATGCGATAGAATCTATGACGGGAGACGGTACGCTAGGTATAAAGTCATGGGTAAATGCTCAACTCGGCATGTTAGTCATTGCCATAGAAGATACGGGAGGAAGCGTGCCAGATAAAATATTACCGATGATATTTGAACCTTTTTATACCACAAAATCGGATCGTATGGGATTGGGACTGCCAATTGCCAACCGTATCATTGCAGAACATGGTGGATTTATTAATGTTAGTCCGAAGAAATCAGGTGGAACAAAAGTACATATTTATTTACCAATTATTGATGATGAACTCAATCGGTTGAATGTCGTTCAACAACAACTGCTCAATTTGCAATAGCTATATTTCCAATAAGACTTAGCATATGCTGAGTCTTTTTTTTTTGTACTAATAAATATAAAATTTTCTTCATAAATATGTAGAATCTACTAAACATTTCTTTGAAATCAGGGTAAGATAAGAGTATGGATTGATTAAAAACTTGTAAAGAAGGTATGCTAGTGTTTGTGTATGTAAAGAAAGGGATCTGTTTGACTTTATTTTTAATGTTTTATACAACCATCATTTATGCTAGTAATGCAGATGTTATTTCGCCAAGTATCGTGATTAATCTTCCAAGTCGTATGTTGGAATTATATTCAGGAGATACTTTGTTTAAGCAATATCCAGTAGCAATTGGAAAACCTTCAACCCCTACACCGTTAGGTGAGTTTAGTATTCTTGATAAAGAAGTCAATCCAACTTGGATACCGCCGGTATTAGGAACTCCAGTGGCATCGGGACCTGATAATCCACTAGGGTATCGGTGGATGCGTTTTTTTGAATTATATGGGATTCATGGTACGAATGCCCCATGGTCGATTGGAAAAGTGGTTTCAAATGGTTGCATTCGTATGATTGAAGAAAATGTAGAAGAATTATTTCCGCTTGTAAAATACGGTACACCAGTAAAAATAATCTATGACCGTATTAAAATCAACATTGATAATAAAGGGCAAGCTACCATTTTGATTTATCCAGACGTATATGCTTGTAAAGCGATTACATTAGCACAAATGAACGAAAAACTATCGCAACTTGGTCTAAAAGGTTTGGCTAGTGATGCAATATTACTACGTATTATTCGAGAGGAATCTGAGACACCGGTATTCTTTGCTCAGATTTATAATATAAAAGTAAATGATCAAGTATTAAAAGCACGAGCAATAGCGATTGACAATACGATTTGTATTCCACTTTGGCCTGTTATTGAGGCAATACAAGGCAGTTTTGTATGGGAGGAAAATACAAAACTAATATCGAGAAATGGTCATGTTGCCAAGGGAATTGTGAAAAACAATATTATATATATTGCTGAGGAGGATATACAAAAGTTGTTTGGTGGCGAAGAACATTTTAATGTTGCCGAAAATGTATTGGAAATTAGCATACCATTTATCATAGTTAACGGTAAACGATTACCCCAAGAGGTAGAAACTGTAAATGGCATTTTGGCTATACCGGTTCTTGCCCTAGCGGAATCAATTGGGCAAAAGGTGAGTTATGATGAAGTTAGCGACATATTGATCGTACAAGGTGAAACGGTTCCCGTTTTTCGGATTCATAACCAACCTTATATTCAAATCACAAAAATTAATCAGTATTTTAAGGCAGATGTTTTTTGGAATGAACAGCAGCAACATATTGAAATCACGTATCCGAGCCAAGCACTATGAAACCTTATTCATTAATTTTTAATTAATATAAAGGAATTTTACGTTGTTTGGCAAATATAATAACGTTCAAATATATTATGTAAGGTGGTGGGCACATGCCCCAACGATTTGTAATTGTTGATGGAAGTAGTTTAGTGCATAGAGCTTTTTACGCATTGCCCTTATTGACGACTGCAGGCGGGCAGTATACGAATGCCGTGTATGGTTTTACGACTATGATGATCAAATTATTAAGTGAAATAAAGCCAGAGCTGATTGCTGTAGCTTTTGATAAAGGTAAGATTACGTTTCGCAATGAAGCATATGCTGAGTATAAAGCCCATCGCAAGCCTACACCAGGAGAGTTGTCACAACAATTTCCTTTCGTAAAAGAAGTATTACAGGCTCTTGGAATTAAGGCAATTGAACAAGCAGGATATGAGGGCGATGATATTATTGGTACGCTAGCAGCCAAAGCCGCAGAGGCAGGGCACCAAGTCATTATTGTTACTGGTGATCGTGATGCACTGCAACTGATTTCACCGCAAACGCAGGTCATGCTTACGAAAAAAGGTATTTCTGAGATGGAAATATATGACACACAAGCTTTTGAGGAAAAATACGGTATTCAGCCCAAACAACAGATTGATATAAAAGGGCTTATGGGAGATTCATCGGATAATATCCCAGGAGTTCCAGGTGTTGGTGAGAAAACAGCAACAAAACTAATTGTTGAGTATGGATCAATTGAAAGAGTGCTTGAAAATATTGAACAAATATCGGGGAAAAAAATTCAGGAGAATTTGCGTACTCACAAAGAACTAGCTTTATTATCCAAGAAATTGGCCACGATTGTTTGTGATATGCCCCTAGAGTTTGTTACCGAAACCTTTCAGTTTCATCCCAATCGTGAACAAGTAGAACAATTATGCATAAAATTTGAATTTAAAACGTTATTGGCAAAAATGAATAGCATCTTTTCAGATGAGCAAAGTGCACCACTAGAAGAAGTAAATAATTTGCCACAGGTGGAATATATAACAGAAAAGGATGAAATCCAAGCAATTCTAAAACAAGTGCGGCAGGCAGCAGTAATGGAGTTTTATGCCATTATCACTGGTAGATTGCCTGACATTTGTATGCAGGGACTCGCTATCGTAGTGGAAGGGAAAACCGTTTATATTTCATCTGAAGTTGATAGCTGGAGTGAGGTGTTAACCTTATTTTCCGATCATACTGTGCGAAAAGTAACTCATGATGCCAAGAATATTTATCATGCTTGTACTAAAATGGGAATGACATTGCAAGGAGCACTGTTTGATACGGTATTAGCAGCCTATTTATTAGATCCAACGGCAACTACTTATCATCTTACGGGACTTAAGGAGCAGTATCTTGGGAGAGCTAGTCATGCTCAACTAGAAAAAATGTCAGATCAACCAGTCTTTGCTGTAGCAGCAGTGGAAATGATTCATCAATTGTATCCGATTCTAATGCAGCGCCTAGTTGATAATAAGCTGGAACAGTTATTTTATGAAATAGAGATCCCCTTGGTAGAAACTCTTGCTACTATCGAAAATTATGGAATCCAAGTGGATGTAAACTACTTAAAAGTCATGTCAAACGATATTGGAACTAAAATAGCATCTTTATTGGAAGAAATTTATCGATGTGCTGGAGAAAAATTCAATGTAAATTCTCCAAAGCAATTGGGAGTCATTTTATTTGAAAAACTGAATCTCCCGGTTATAAAAAAAACGAAAACTGGATATTCTACAGATGTAGAAGTTTTGGAAAAATTATCCGATCAGCATGAAATCATTCATACGCTATTAGAATATCGGACGTTGACTAAATTGAAGTCAACCTATCTGGATAGTCTGGCAGTTTTGGTCTGTCAGCACGCAGGTCGTATACATACTACTTTTAACCAGATGGTTACTGCCACTGGTAGATTGAGTAGTTCAGATCCTAATCTGCAAAATATTCCAATCAGAACAGAGGTGGGACGGAAAATCCGCGAGTTATTTGTGCCTGGGGAAGGGTATGACTATATTATGTCTGCTGATTATTCACAGATTGAACTGAGGATATTAGCCGATATGTCAAATGATGCTAATTTATTGGAATCATTTGCGCACAATCAGGATGTTCATACTCGCACGGCCTCTGAAGTATTTGAAGTACCGATGTCTGAAGTGACTCCAGAACTGCGTTCTCGAGCGAAGGCTGTTAATTTTGGTATTGTATATGGGATTAGTGATTATGGATTATCCCGTGATATTGGCGTTAGTCGTAAAGAAGCAGGCCAATATATTGAAAATTATTTTGTTAAATATCATGGGGTTAAAGAATTTATCGAACGAGTTATTAAAGAAGCCCATCAGCGTGGATATGTTACCACTTTATTTGGACGACGTCGCTATTTACCTGATATCAATAGTAGTAATTTCAATCAACGGTCTTTTGCTGAACGTACAGCCATGAATACGCCGATACAAGGGACGGCAGCTGATATCATTAAAAAAGCAATGATTGATGTGCATCATGCGTTACAAAAAGCAAAATTGAAGAGCCGTATTTTATTGCAGGTACATGATGAATTAGTTCTAGAAGTACCTAAAGCAGAAGTAGAGCAGGTTGGGAATATAGTACAACAGGCAATGCAACAAAGTGTCAAGCTACAGGTGCCTTTGGTTGTAGATATAAAGACAGGGGAAAATTGGGCAACTGCAAAATAGTGAGATGGGATCGGGAGGATTATAATGCCAGAAATGCCAGAAATCGAAATAATTAAACGTACTTTAATTGATAAAGTCTCTGGACGGATGATCAAAGAAGTAGAATTTTTGCTATCACGATTAGTAAAGTGGCCTTCTGCTGGTGAATTTCAAGCCGTACTTACCAATAAAAAAATTATAACGCTCACTAGACGTGGAAAATATTTATTATTTCATTTGGATAATCAGCAAATTATGGTTGTTCATCTTCGGATGACGGGACGTCTCAGCTATATTACACCTGGTATGGAGACTGATCCATTTACTCGTATTATCTTTAAACTGGATAATGGCGATATGTTATTATATGCTGATACGCGTACCTTAGGGACACTCTATTTGTTGCCTCCTGATGAACTATGGCGTATTTCAGGGCTCGCTAATATGGGGCCTGAACCATTGTCAATGGAATTTTCTTTGCCGTATATTACAGATATGCTTAGAAAACGTCATGGCAATCTAAAAGGAGTATTATTAAATCAAAAATATATTGGTGGTCTGGGGAATATTTATGTAGATGAAAGCATGGCGATTGCGGGTATCCACCCTGAACGTATTGCTAGTAGTTTGACCGATGATGAAATAGAAAAGCTATTTCATGCTATTAACAAAGTCATTGCTGATGGTATTACCCATGGTGGTACGACTTTTCGTGATTATCGTGATGGAAATGGTCAAAAGGGTACGCATCAACATCATCTTATCGTATACGGTCGTAAGGCAGCTCCTTGCCGTACCTGTAGTACACCTATTGTCTGGAAAACAGTAGCCGGCCGCGGTACTCATTTTTGTCCGAATTGTCAAAAATAATATAGTGGCAGAATAGAATGTTGTCACTGATATAGAGTGGTGGAGGAAGCAAAATGTATATTATTGGCTTGACAGGCGGCATTGCCAGCGGTAAAAGTACTGTCAGTACTATATTAGCCGAATTGGGAATATATATTATTGATGCTGATGAGATAGCTCGCAGCATTGTTATGCCAAGGGAACCTGCATGGCATGAAATTGTAGCTCATTTTGGCAGTGCGATTTTATTAACGAATGACCAGATCAACCGAGAAATATTAGGTGAAAAGATATTTAAAAATAAAGAAGAACGTCAATGGCTAGAAAGTGTTACGCATCCTTATATTCAAAAAGAAATCAATATAAAGATTGAGCAGGCTAAATTGCTTGGTGAAAAGTGTATTGTACTAGATATACCTTTGCTATTTGAAATAGGATGGGAAAGTATGGTTAATGAAATATGGGTGGTTTATGTTCGAGAAGAAGTTCAAATATCTAGGCTGATGGCTCGGAATCAATTCACGCATCAGCAGGCGATGGATCGAATTGATGCTCAAATGAGTTTGATAGAAAAAGTAAAAAAAGCAAACGTGGTTATTGATAATAATTTAGATATTGAGCATGCAAAAAAACAAGTGTCTGTCGCATGGGGAAGATTGCGAAATAACATAGTTGGCATGTAGTAATGGTAGCGGAGTGATTTATTTTGCAAATTTTAACCCGGATAAAAATCCTAGTCAGTATGATAATAATCATAAGTTCCACTTTCTATATCGTATATAATAGCGAGTGGTTTCAAAAAAAATATGTATATCCATTTCCTTATCAAGAAATAATATATAGTTATGCATTAGAAAAAGAAATAGATCCATTTTTAGTCGTTGCTGTCATTCGAGCGGAAAGCAAGTTTAAAACCCAAGCAAAGTCACCAAAAGGTGCTCTGGGACTGATGCAAATGATGCCGGAGACGGCAATATGGGTAGCGCAACAGATGGATGAATCAGATTTTGACATCAGTCAATTGGAGAATCCAAAGATCAGCATTCGTATGGGTACATGGTACTTGAAATCGCTGGAAAAAGAGTTTGACGGCAATGAAGTACTAATGTTAGCTGCCTATAATGGTGGTAGGGGAAATGTAAAACAGTGGATGACTAAGTATAATTGGACGATGTCTTTTGCTCAGATTGAAGAAATCCCTTTTCTAGAAACAAGACAATATGTAGATAAAGTTTTATCTAGTAGGCAACGTTATCAAGAGCTATATGGTAAGTAAGGAGAGAGGTCATTTTGCAGAATAAGCCAAGTGTTTTATGGTGTATGATGTTGGTTCTTATACTATTTGTGAGTGGTTGTAGCTCCTCGAAATTAGCACCGAATTCTAATATAACCAAGAGTGAAATGATGCAGGGGGGCAATCTGGTCTATGGTAGTCTTCAAGAACCTGATACCTTAAATCCTCTATTGTCTGATTTGTTGGCGACTGCTGAAATCAGTAGTCTTATTTTTAGTGGTTTGGTGATAACCAATGAGATGGGACAATGGATTTCTGACTTAGCAGTAGAAGTTCCTACTTTGCAAAATGGCGGTGTAAGCCAAGATGGTTTGACTGTAACCTATAAACTTAGGCAAGGCATCACATGGCATGATGGCAAAAATTTTACTGCTAATGATGTAGTTTTTACTTGGCAAACGATTATGAATTCCAAAGTAAATGTGGTGTCGCGTGAGGGGTATGACAAAATTAAAGCCATTGATACTCCAGATCCATATACCGTTATTATACGGTTTAATGAATACTATGCATCATACTTGACGCTATTTAATGCTATTTTGCCAAAACATATCTTAGAGGCACAAGGGGATATTAATAAGGCTGCGTTTAATCGTTCGCCAGTTGGCACAGGACCATTTAAATTTAAAGAATGGCGTTTAGCTGAGGCTGTTGTAGTAGAAGCTAATGCGGCCTATTTCCGTGGTAAGCCGAATCTTGATACGATCGTTTATAAAGTGATACCAGATAATAATGTTATGTTACTTCAGCTAAAAGCTGGTGCCATTGATATTATGAGTAATGTTGGTATTGCTCAGCTTGATCAAGTGAAAGATATTGATGGTATAGAGACAATTGTCACACCTAATATGATTTGGGAACATTTAGATTTTAATTTAGACAATAGTTTGTTTCAGGATGTACGGATACGTCAAGCGATTGCCCTAGGGATTGATAAACAAGGAATGATCGCAAATGTGCTTAAGAATGCAGCGAGCATAGCGGTTGGGGATCAATCGCCGTTATCATGGGCATATAATCCAACACTCCATCAAGAAGTGCGTGATGTAGAGGCTGCTCGTGCTCTTTTGGTACAAGCAGGGTGGAACCTTGGGGGAGATGGTATTTTTGTTAAAGACGGGAAAAAGTTAGCTTTTTCCTTGGCGTTTCCTGCAGGTAATAAAAGTCGAGAGACCATTGCCAGCGTACTAGCCCAGCAACTAAAAGAAGTAGGGATTTTAGTAGAGCTACAACCGATCGATACCAAGATATTTTTCGGTGAAGTATTAAAAAAACGAGGGTTTGAATCGGCTATGTATGCTTGGGTAGCTGGTGTTGATCCGAATAACTTGAATTTATGGCATTCGAAGAAAATTCCCGGTCGTACGAACGGTTATGAAGGTCAAAATTATCCTGGATGGCGTAATGCTGAAATTGATGCACTGACAGAACAGGGAGCACGCACGACTGACATAGAAGGACGCAAACAGATATATTTTAGAATTCAGGATATAATCGTGCAAGAGTGCCCGATAATACCTTTATATTTTAGAAGTAATATTGATGCCGTAAAAAAAACAGTACTCAATTATCAATCAAACCCTACACCGACAGGAAATTTGTGGAATGCTTGGAAATGGGGATTTGTGAAAAAATAATAAAATAATAGGGCGATACTTGGTTCTGGAAATTTACTTGACGATCTTTTGATGTTATGGTAATATTGATAGTGTCGCTGTGATGATCCTGCGGTCGTGGCGGAATGGCAGACGCGCTAGATTCAGGTTCTAGTGAGGGAAACTTCATGGAGGTTCAAGTCCTCTCGACCGCACCAATTGATACTAATTCTTACCCTCAATTTTATAATAAATCTTAGATCATAAAACAGCATATCACAAAACGCGGTAGTGGCGGAACGGCAGACGCACCAGCTTGAGGGGCTGGCGCTCGCAAGGGCGTGATGGTTCAAATCCATTCTACCGCACCATTAAAATCAAGCATTCCGAGACTTTTGGTCTTGGAATTTTTTTTGTCGTAGAGACACAATAGAGACACAATGCATTTTTACGGCTAAAATATGATCATTATTTTTGGTGCATTTGTATTTTAGTGTTTATGTTTATACATTGCTGAGTATAAATATTCATGATGCTATTTATAATTTTTATGTTAAAGTAAAGAAAAAGCCGAGATGATAAGCCTCGACTTGATGATTATACTAAAGTGCTGGTGACAGCGAGTATCTTTGATTTTGTCTTATTGATGATATGACCATAGGTATCAACTAAGGTCTTGATCTGTTTATGACCAGTTGCTGACATGACAGTATTGACGTCGATTCCTGCATCAAGTAGCTTTGATGCAAAATTATGATGAAGATCATGAAAGGTTACATCTTCAAGATTTGCTTTTTTTCTCCAACGCATCATCTTACTCTGTTCTCGCATTCTCAATAAATGAAAAAAAGGAACGGGCGATGTTTGACAGTTTTGTCATACTTCCCGTTCCTTTTTGCTAGGTCTATAAAGAGAAACTAGCGAAAGCCTTAAAAACTACTGCGGAATATATTTTAGGGCAAGAAGGAGAGCATGGGAAGCTCGAACATCTTCCAGAACAGCTTAGAGAATGGATATTTAATCCTAAGTCGGTTTCTTATTTAGCGAAGGCGTATATGGAATATCAGCAGGATCAGATGAATGAGTTTTTGAATAAGTAAAAATTCATTGTAGAGGTAAGTTTTGATAGCTTGCTCCTTATCGCTTTTATAGTTTTTTAAAAAGGAATAAATGAAGTTAATGCTAGAAAAAAAGTTGATGAAGCTTTCCAAATACGAATCAATGGATACTCTCCAATTGAGCCATTAACGGTCATTAACTCTAAGATTTTTAGAGAATAAAATTGACAAAACGTAATAAATTTGATATAATCTACTCGATGGAGGGAGTGTTTCCTGCACCATCACCCCCTACAGGACCTAAGTTCATGTAGGTTTTTCTTTTTTTTATTGAATTATTATATTCTAACAAGAATATAATAATAATAGCGGAGGGGTAATTCCTGCACCGCAGAACCTTATAGGACGGCGTTCTGTAAGATGATAAAGCGGGCTTAAAGGCTCGCTTTATTTATATAATTACATAAAGAGATCGTGCTAATGTAGCTCGCAAGGGCGTGGAAGTTCAAATCTTCTCTACCGCGCCAATGAAATCAAACATTCCGAGACTTTTGGTCTTAGAATGTTTTTTACCCTGGAGACACTATGGAGACACTATGGAGACACTATTATTTTGGACTCGTCATTTTAGACGTGATTTTGGTGCCCAGTGGTGTGTTTTCCTATATAAAAACACTAAATTTTTGATATAAAGTCATGAAAAAATAGACAAAAATTCATACATGGCTTTGTCTCTTGATATCCTAAATAAGTATGTTTTGTATTCGCTTAAACTTAGTTTAAGCGATTTTTTTGTCGATTATTGGTGTTTTTGCAAATAAACAAATAAATGTGCAGAATTTGGAGGAGTTTGTGTAAAAGTATGGAAGGATAAATAAATATCAGTCCTCTTAAATGTAAAAATAGTAATCCCATTATAGTTTAATATTTTAGTATTGACATACTAAAATATTAAACTATAATGGGAAATGTAGCGTGTAAGAAATCCTGAGAGGAGAATTATCTTGAAATTTAAAATAGATCTGGCCTTAAATAAAATGTATCAAAGACAAATTACTTCAAGAGAGCAGCTGTTAAATGAAATGCTCAGAGTAAAATTAACAGTAGAAAGGCTAGATGATTGGTTACATATAGCAAATGATAAAGACAAATTATTTCAATTTATGAAACAAGAAACAGAAGAACAATTAGGATTTTTTCCTGCTGATCGAGATGACTTTATTGAATTTTTTGAAGCATTAAAAGATATTGACCTCATCGAGTTCACTCTTGAAATATTTAAAAATGATCGAATGGGTACTGTCATTACACCAGTGTATTTGACAAACTTTATAAAAAGTAAAGTGAGAGGCTACATTCCGCAAAAGGTATTGATTACTGAAGCTGAAAAACATTTAGCTGGTTTGAAATCACTGATTGATCACTTTCCAAATTCAAAAATTACCTTCACAACCCAGTCAAAGCCGATGGTTTTACTACTGAAACTGGGGTTTATGGATTGTCCAAAAGTGAAAATTGTATTTGAATCAATCTATACAGATTTTTTGCTAGCTGAAAAATTTGATTATATTTTATCGTTTCCTTCTTTTGGATATAAACCAGACGAACTAGGTGGGCAATTTTTTACCAGAGACAGTGATGGCATCGGGATGGAAAATATGCTGAGGCATCTGCAGAAAGAGGGAACATTGGATATTATTCTTCCTGCTAAGATTACTTTTGCTAGTATGGGGTTTGAAAAGTTACGAGCTCATATAAACGAAAATTATAATATAGAAAGAATTTTCATTTTACCAGAGGGAACCTTCAGACCCGTGACAGCCATTAAAACCTATCTCTTTACGATCAAGGATACAATACTACGGGGTACTCAAATAGGAACTTTGCAAATGAATAGAGATGTACTCGAAGTAGCCGACAATGATAAGTGGGTACCCCTATTGTCTCACGAGGACTGGAGAATTGAGTTACTGCTCTCTGATGATGATGAGAATATGCAAAAGTTCAAAAACTCTAATCTAGAGAAAATGAAATTGAAAGACGTAGCAGAAGTATTTAGAGGTAAGTCGATTCTCAAAAAGGATACAACCATTGGCAATATATCGGTACTAAACATCTCAAACATTGAAAATGGCGAAATCAATTACTCATGTTTGGATACCATCGAAGAAGATGAACGCAAAATCAAAAGATACGAACTCGCTGAAGGTGATGTTGTCCTCTCGTGCAGGGGAACCGCCATTAAGTCGGCTGTATTTCAAAAGCAAGATAAAGTGATAATTGCTTCGGCGAATGTCATTATCATAAGACCCAAGGATCGAGTTCTGGGCGAGTATATTAAGATGTTTTTAGAAAGTCCGATTGGTATGGCAATGATTAAAAGTTTTCAACGAGGCACAACGATCATGAATATCAATCACTCCGATATCATGGAGATGGAAATCCCTATAATACCAATCAGTGAGCAACAGAAAATGATCAATAGCTATAATGAAGAGTTAAGTATTTATAAATCCACCATCAGTCAAGCAGAAAGCAGATGGGCAAATATAAAAAACAGTATTTATAATAAATTAATTTAGGAGGGTCAATAATGGCTGTAAATTTAGAGTTTGAAAACAAATTATGGGAAATGGCAGATAAATTAAGAGGTAATCTTCAACCATCAGATTATAAGGATGTTATTTTAGGTTTGATATTTTTAAAATATATCTCAGATAGTTTTGAAGAAAAGTTTAATGATTTGGTTGCTGATGGTGAAGGTTTTGAAGAAGATCGAGATGCTTACGTTGAGGATAATATTTTCTTCGTACCACCAAGTGCTAGATGGGAATTCATTAAGAAAAGTGCTAAGCAAAACGCAATTGGTCAAATCATTGATGAAGCTATGATTGCCATTGAACGAGAAAATAAAAATCTAAAAGGTGTCTTACCGAAAAATTATGCTCGCCCGGAGTTAGACAAAACCAAGCTGGGAGAGCTGATTGACTTATTCTCGTTTAATTTGGGCGACAAGGCAGCAAAAGCACAGGATATTCTCGGTAGAGTTTATGAATATTTCTTAGGTAAATTTGGTTCGAGTGAAGGTGAGTTTTATACTCCGCCGACGATTGTTAAACTCCTAGTAGGTATGATTGAACCCTACAAAGGTAGGGTATATGATCCTTGCTGTGGTTCAGGGGGAATGTTTGTCCAATCCCAACGCTTTGTTGAGGAACACCAAGGGGCAAAAGATAATATTCATGTCTTCGGACAAGAGTACACGGCTACCACTTGGCGACTGTGTAAAATGAACCTTGCCATTCGTGGTATCGATGGGAATTTGGGAGAAAGAGATGCAGATACCTTTGGTAATGATCAACACAAAAATTTAAGAGCTGATTATGTTTTGGCAAATCCACCTTTTAATGTGAGCGATTATACCTTAATACAAGATGATGTTCGCTGGAAATATGGCCTGCCACCACAAAATAATGCCAACTATGCTTGGATCGAGCACATCATTAGCAAATTATCTCCGAATGGAATTGCTGGCTTTGTATTGGCGAATGGTTCTATGAGTACATCAACAAAGCAAGAAGCTGAAATTAGAAAAAACATTATTGAATCTGGACTAGTGGACTGTATCGTTACCATGCCACCGAACCTTTTTTATAATGTAACAATTCCCGTTTGTCTCTGGTTTATTTCTAAGAAAAGAGACAATCGCAAGGATAAAATACTATTTATTGATGCTCGAAAAATGGGAACGATGGTTACTCGTAAGCATAGGACGTTATCTGATGAGGAAATTAAGCAGATATATGATATATATCATAATTGGCGTGATAAAAAAGCATATGAAGATGTACAGGGGTTCTGCAAATCAGCCAATGTTGAAGAAGTCAGAGGACACGAGTATATTTTAACTCCTGGAAGATATGTAGGTATTGAAGAAGTCGAAGATGATGGTGAGCCTTTTGATAAAAAGATGACGAGGCTTACTGATGAGCTTGCTGAAATGTTTGTTAAGTCCCATAAACTGGAGGAAGAGATTAAACAACGATTGGGGGCAATTGGGTATGAATTTTAGGGGGTGGAAGATAGATTCCATAGAGAATATAACAACAAGAGTAAAAGTAGGATTTGTAGGCTCGTGCGAAAAATATTACTGTAGTGAAACTGATGGAATTCCTATGATAAGAACGACAAATTTGAAGGAAAATGGGATTGATTTTTCAGACTTAAAGTATGTTACAAAAGAATTTCATACAAAGAATGTTAAATCCCAATTGCGTCAAAACAATATCTTAGTAGCTAGACATGGAGATAATGGTAAAGCTTGTTTATATACAAGAAATATTGAAGCAAATTGCTTGAACGTAATCGTAATTGAAACCGACCATACTCAAATGATACCTAAATTTTTAAAGTATCTTTTTGATTCTTCTATTATTAAGAATCAGGTATCTGGGGCAGTTGTTGGAACAGTACAAAATGTAGTAAATACAAAAGCAATTGCAAAGGTAAGAGTTCCCGTGCCGAAATTAGAAGAACAAAAAGCCATTGCTGACACCCTATCCTGTCTTGATGAAAAAATTGCAATCAACAACCGCATCAATAAAACCCTAGAAGAAATGGCGCAGGCTATTTTCAAAAGTTGGTTTGTGGATTTTGAGCCATTCCAAGATGGTGAGTTTGAGGATAGTGAGCTAGGAAAGATACCTAAGGGGTGGAGAGTAGATAATATTGATAATAATACAAGTATTGTAACAAGAGGCATTACTCCTAAATATGTGGATATTTCTAAACAGTATGTTATAAATCAAAAGTGCATCAGAGGTGGCTCTCTTAATACAACTCTCTCGAGAACACATTGCAGTGTAGTCAACAAAGAAAAAATGTTGCAGTTTGGTGATATTTTAATTAATTCTACTGGTGTAGGAACATTGGGAAGAGTGGCGCAGGTGTATGAAGAATTGGAGAATTATACTGTGGATACGCATGTAACAATTGTGAGGCCAAATACTTCTAATAGAATAAGCTATATGGGGTGTTTGCTTAAAAATATGCAACCTAATTTTGAGCATGCAGGGACAGGGAGTACGGGGCAGACTGAATTAGGTCGCGATGCAATAAAACAAATGCACATAATAGTGCCAAATGATAGTGCTATGGAAGAATTCTCACAAATTTATGATTTAATTTATAAAAAAATAGTAAGTGGCCAGAAAGAAAATATTTTATTATCAAATATTCGTGACTCACTACTACCACAACTTATGTCAGGTGAAATCAGAGTCCCCACACAGGAGGTGCAATAAATGGCTAAAGATAAGCCTCTCAAAGCCACCATTAATGTCAAAGGCATTGACGTTTCAATAACATCAACTGGCAAAAATGATAATGATTATATTAGTATTACAGATATTGCAAAGTATAAGAGCGATGAGCCAAATGATGTGATAAGAAATTGGCTCAGAACAAGAGATACAATTGAATTCTTGGGTCTATGGGAGCAATTGAATAATTCTGATTTTAACCCCGTCGAATTCGAAGGGTTTAAAAATCAAGCTGGGAAAAATTCTTTTGTATTATCACCACAAAAATGGATAATGGCAACCGGTGCAATTGGTCTTGTATCTAAGGCTGGTCGTTATGGTGGTACATACGCCCATAAGGATATTGCTTTTGAGTTTGCATCGTGGATATCACCTGAATTTAAGCTATACATGATTAAAGATTACCAAAAGCTTAAAGAGGATGAAAATAGTCGTTTATCTTCCGAGTGGAATGTCAAACGAGTGCTTGCCAAAGCAAATTATCGAATTCATACTGATGCCATAAAAGAAAATTTGATTTCCAATCAATTAACGCCACGCCAGATTAGCATAACCTATGCGAGTGAAGCTGATACACTAAATGTTGCTCTTTTTGGCAAAACAGCTAAAGAATGGCGTGAAGAAAATCCAGATGCCAAAGGTAATGTACGTGATTTTGCAACCATTGAACAGCTGATTGTTATGGTGAATTTAGAAAATATGAATGCCCACTTAATCAGCCAAGGGTTAGAACAACATCAACGACTCATAGAACTAAATAAGATGGCCCGCAGCCAATTACAGTCATTTCTTACTAACAGTGCGGTACAGAAAATAAAGGCGATGACACCAGAGGCGACAAACCAAATTCTAAACCCGTCGAATTCGACTGGTTTAAAAGCTACAGTAGATGACAATAAAATAGGGCAGGTGACGGATGATGAAGAATAATTTCTGCGAATCACATCTTGAAGAAGCCACCCTTGAATGGTTTGAAGAATTAGGCTATGAAATTATCTTTGCTCCTGACATTGCTCCTGATGGTGAATATGCTGAACGGGAAGATTATTGCGATGTTATTCTTGCAGAAAGAATCAAAGAAGCTCTTGGGCGAATTAATCCTAAACTACCACAAGCTGCTATCGAAGATGCCTATCGGCAAATCGCGGTGCCTAACAGTCCAAGCCTACTCATAAATAATCAGGCATTCCAGAAGATGATTACGGATGGTATTGACGTACAGGTCAAACAACTTGATGCCAGTTATCGAACAGAGAAAGCCTATGTATTTGACTTTGAAAAACCGCTAAATAATGATTTTATGGCTGCCAATCAATTTACCATTAATGAACACGGCACAGAAAAAAGACCAGATGTAATTATTTTTGTGAATGGTATTCCCTTAGTCGTCATTGAACTGAAAAGTGCCAGTGACGAAAATGTAGACATAACGGATGCCTACAATCAGCTACAAACATATAAAATGGCAATCCCTTCTCTTTTTACATACAACTCATTTTTGGTAACAAGTGATGGAATCAATGCAAGAGCCGGAACCATTACCTCTGATGAAGATCGATTTATGGCATGGCGGACGATTGATGGTGAAGGCGTTGCACCCAATACAATTCCACAATTAGAAGTACTCATTAAGGGAATGTTTCAGCGAGATCGTTTTCTTGATATTATCAAACAGTTTGTCTTATTTCAAAGCGATGGTAAGGATACTTTTAAAATCCTTGCAGGGTATCATCAATATCATGCGGTCAATAAAGCAGTGGCGAGTACTGAGCGGGCTACTATGGAGAGTGGGGATCGACGCATTGGTGTTGTTTGGCATACCCAGGGGTCAGGTAAGTCTCTTTCTATGGTTTTTTATACAGCAAAACTTGTTATCAGTGAGGAACTAGAGAATCCCACCATTGTAGTAATAACAGACAGAAACGATTTGGATGATCAACTCTTTGGTACCTTTTTAAAATGTAAAGATATTCTCCGTAGCACTCCAATGCAAGCGACTGATAGAGGGAATTTACGAGAATTACTGAATAATCGTACCAGTGGAGGTATTATCTTTACTACTATTCATAAGTTCGCTCCAGAGGAGAAAGGTGATAGTGCGCCTATATTAACGAATCGTAAAAATGTAATTGTAATGGCTGATGAAGCTCATCGTAGTCAATATGGATTTGGTGCAGATGTTGTTAAGAACGATGATGCAGCAGATGTGAAGTATGGCTATGCCAAATATATGCGTGATAGCTTGCCAAATGCTTCCTATATTGGCTTTACTGGTACACCAGTGGAACTCACTGATAAAAACACTCGTGCGGTATTTGGTGATTATATTGATGTTTATGATATGACACGAGCTGTGGAAGATGGAACAACAGTTAAAATATTCTATGAAAGTCGCATTGCCAAACTAGAGCTGCCTGATGATCTAAAACCCCAAATTGATAGTGAGTATGATGATATTACTGAATATCAAGAGTACAGCCAAAAAGAACAGCTCAAGAGCAAATGGGCCAGACTTGAGGCTATCGTGGGTGCAAGTGAGCGTGTGAAACTGATTGCTAAAGATATCGTAGAGCATTTTGAAAAACGTGAACAAGCCCAAGAAACAGAAGGTGGTAAAGGCATGATTGTCGCCATGAGCAGACGAATTGCCGTTGATCTTTATAAAGAGATTGTAGCTCTTCGCCCTGATTGGCATAGTGATGACTTGATGAGTGGTAAAATCAAAATAGTCATGACAGGTAGTTCCTCTGATCCTGCTGAGTGGCAACCATTCATTGGTACAAAGGCTAATCGCGAAACCATGGCCAAACGGATGAAAGATAAACAGGATGAATTACAATTGGTTATTGTTCGTGATATGTGGCTGACTGGTTTTGATGTGCCAAGTATGCATACCATGTATATTGACAAGCCAATGCAAGGACATAATTTAATGCAAGCCATTGCTAGGGTTAATCGTGTATTCAAAGAAAAACAAGGTGGTCTCATTGTTGACTATATTGGCATTGCGGAAAACCTCAAACAAGCTCTGTCCCAATATACAGAAAGTGATAAAAAAACCACTGGTGTTGATGCTGATATGGCTGCGCAGGTTCTTTTAGAAAAACACGACTTAATCAAAGAATTGTTACATGGTCATGACTATAGCAAATTCTTTACAGGTAAACCTAGTGAAAAGATGCAGGCGATTGTGGAAACCATGGACTTTATCATTGAATTTCGTGATCAACGGAAAAATGATTATATTACGCTGGTAACAGAGCTAACACGAGCTTATTCTCTCTGTGCAACGACTGAGATTGCGGAAAGATTAAATATTGAAGTTGGCTTTCATAAAGCGGTTAAATCCAGTCTTGTTAAGATTATTAGTGATGACAACAAAAAGAAAACAACGGCTCAACTTGATAGCGAGTTAAACCAGTTGATTTCAAAATCGATATCATCCAATGAAGTCATCGATATCTTAGGTTCCGTAGGTCTTACTCAACCTAATCTTGCTATCCTTTCAGATGAGTTTCTTAAAGAAGTTAAGGGAATGAAACAGAAAAACTTAGCGGTAGAACTCTTGAATAGGTTGTTGAAGGGGAATATTAAGAGCTTTTCCAAGCGGAACCTGGTGCAGTCTAAAAAGTTCTCAGAGTTACTAGAAGTAGCTATCAGGAAATATCAGAATCGTGCTATTGAAACCACGCAGGTTATTATGGAACTGATTGCCCTTGCCCAAGAAATCAGTGAAGCTGAAAAACGCGGTGAAAGCACGGGGTTAACCCCTGATGAGCTAGCCTTTTATGATGCATTAGCTGATAATGAATCTGCAAAAGAGATCATGGGTGAAGATATATTAAAACAGATAGCCCGGGATTTAACCGTTTCAATTAAGAATAATATCAGCGTAGATTGGGCCATTCGCGAGAATGTACAGGCTAAAATGAAAATGACGATTAAAAGGCTACTGAAAAAATACGGTTATCCACCAGATAAAACAGCAAAAGCAGTAGAGGTTGTGATGGAGCAGACTAAGCTGATGTGCCAGAATGAGAGTAATGAGTATCGGTATCAGCCAATAAAAAGTGAAAAGTGGAAGGTGGCTGAGGAGTAGGGATAAAAAGTAGATGGAGGGATTGTTGTGACAATATTATTTTGTTTAGTCGGTTGGATGGATTACTATCAGGGGCTTGATAATGGTGATCGTATTCGGGGTGGCGGTTCATATGTAGATGATAATAATACTGGATCAGAAATTCATAATTTTTCTATTGAAACGATTGTGGAAGAGCCTTATTTTCCTTCTGATAAAGATGATGGCTATGTAGATGTTTGCCAAGGTTTTGTCATGTGCCAAAGTCAGATTAGAATAGAAAACTTAGGTGCATTAAAACAAGATGATTGGATTGATGGAATAACGGTAGTGTGGCTCGCTAGAGACCCGGATCATGGTAAGGTATATATCGTTGGCTGGTATAAAAATGCTAGAGTCTACCGTCAGTGGCAGGAACCAGACCTTGATACGGACAGAGGTTATGATGACTGCTATTATAATATTCAAGCAAGAGCTGTTGATTGTATCTTATTGCCGTATCGACAGAGAAGATTCCACATTCCTAAAGCATCATCTACGACATCTGGGGGTATCGGGCGGTCTAATGTTTGGTTTGCGTCAGATAAAAAGAATGAAGATATTGTTCGAGGTGTGCTGAATTATATTGAACGATATGAAGCAGATAATAAATCGGTAGCGATGTAAGCGATTTTAGTAGATTTGGGATAACAGGGTTGAATATTGAATAATCTTAGGTTCCGTTAAGGAGATGATTGTTATTTTGAAATTTACTAGCGAAATGCGGAAGGGGTAAAAATCAAGTGTTTAAAATTCTTATAGATACCTGTGTATGGCTTGATCTTGCCAAGAATTATCAACAACGGGATATTCTAGCCATGCTAGAAGAATTTATTCGACGGGGAGACATAGCACTTATTTTGCCTCGTACTGTGGTCGATGAATTTGCTCGCAACAAGGTGCGTGTTATCGAGGAAAGTAGCCGTAGTCTGTCTAGTACCTTAAAACGTGTCAAAGAAGTTGTGGAGGTATTTGGAGACCCGGAGCAAAAGAAAATAGTGCTGTCGCAACTTAATGATGTTGATCATCGACTTCCAACCTTAGGTGAGGCGGCTGTGGATACGGTTAGTCGGATCGAAAAATTATTCGAGCACACGCCTATTATCGAAATTTCTGATTCTGTGAAGCTACGTGCAGCGCAACGTGCCATTGATAAGCGTGCTCCTTTTCACAAACAACGAAATAGTATAGGGGATGCCATTCTGATTGAGGTATACACAGATGTGAAGGGAGCGAAAGTAACGAGTGGAAATCATTTTGCATTTATTTCGCATAATACTAGTGATTTTAGCCATCCAAGTGACAATCAAAAACTGCCACATCCAGATATAGCAGATTGTTTTTCACGGGCGAAGTCATTTTACTTTATAACTTTGAGCGAAGCGCTACAACACATTCAGCCAGAGGAATTTAATAATCTGATGAGTGAGCTGGAATGGGTTGAAGAACCCAGGGGGCTTACGGAAATTGTAGACACAATTGATGAACTGGTAAACAAAGTTTGGTATAATCGCCATCAAGTTAGACGGCAACTAATTGAGCGGGGCAAGATCAAGCTTGTTGATAAGGAAACTTTTCCAGTCAAAGATCATACACGACGACCTATTCAACGCGACATATGGGAGGGGGCGCTCAAGTCAGCGGAAAAGGTTGAAAAAAAATATGGGTTAGAAAATCTTGGCCCATGGGATGATTTTGAATGGGGAATGATTAATGGTAAACTTTCCGCACTACGCTGGATTCTAGGAGAAGAGTGGGATATGTTGGATACATGAATAGTCTGGGGTTAGTTATGCTTACATAATTAGTCAAAGAATGATGTTGCTAAGAGCTCAAAAGCATAGTTTTCTCGGGTAGGGCAATCGATGCAAAGGCATTTTAAGCTTATAGATGAAAGGACTATTGATAAAATATGAAAATACATGCGTATGATAAAAATATTACTCAAATGTTGAGTTCTGAAATACGTTATATAATACCTCGATTTCAGAGAGAATATTCGTGGACAGTAGAAGAAAATGGCGAGTTTTGGAATGATATAATGGATAATATTGAGGAGACAGATCAGGGATATAAGAATAAAGAATATTTTATTGGTTCGCTTGTACTCGTGGAAGAAGATGAGTATAATTACCATATTGTTGATGGACAGCAAAGACTAACTACGATTACGATCCTATTTTCGGCAATAATTGATCAATTTGTAAGAATAGGAGAAGAAGGCCTAGCAAAGGGGTTGTATAAGTACATTGAGGGCGTTGATCTCAATGCGGATAAGTTTTTTAAACTAGTGAACGAAAATCCTAAACCTTTTTTTCAGAAATCAATTCAACATATAACTAAAGAAAAGATGAATCCAGCGACAGAAGAAGAAAAAAGGCTTAGCTTTTCGTATCAATTTTTTCTTAAAAAACTTGAAAGTTTACAAAAGAGCTCATCAAATAAAGGAAATTACATAGAAAATCTAAAGGCGATAAGAAACCAAGTGTTATCCTTAAAAACTATATTTATCTCAGTAAACAGTATGGATGAAGCATATACAATTTTTGAGACACTTAATTCGAAGGGGATTAGTTTAACACCGACAGATTTGATTAAAAATGATATTTTTAAAATATTGGATGATGAACATCCGGTGGATGATGCAAAAGATAAATGGAAAAAAATTCAATCGCATACAAAGTCAAACAATAAGGATGTAAATATTAACACTTTCATTAGACATTATTGGTTATCAAAATACGAATTTATCACGCAAGGAAGACTATATAAATCTTATAAAAAATTGCAAATAAAAAAACAACAGGAAGCAAAAGCATTACTTGATAATTTGCTCGTTGAGTCCGCATATTATGATGTAATAAGCCATCCTGATCCACAAGATTGGAGACAGCAAGAAGAAAAAACTATATTCAGGTCAATCGAGGCACTAAGTATTTTTCGAGTAACTCAACCCAAAACTATATTATTATCATTACTTGCACAACGTGAAAGTGGTATTATGACTCTTACTCAAGTGAAAAATTATTGTAGATTATTAGAAAATTTTCATTTTATTTTCACCGCAATCGCTTCTGAAAGAGGCGCAGGTTTAGAGAGTAAGTATTCTACCTTTGCTAGACAAATACGAGGCGCAAGAAATAAACGAGATTGTGATCAGATCCTTCAGGAATTATCAGAATATCTAGTCAGTAAATTACCCAATTATGAAAATTTCGAACAAGGATTTCTGGATTTACAGTTTGTTAATGGCAACACGCAGAATAAACGCCTAATACAGTATATTTTTTCTAAGTTTGAGCTTGAGATGCATGCGACAGAAGAACTGATAATTGGAAACATTACCTTGGAGCATGTAACCCCCCAGTCTTTAGGTGGAGCAGAGATCGGCATGATTGGTAATTTGCTTCCTCTTGATAAAAAAATTAATGAAATAGCAAATAGGAAGCGATTCAGAGATAAGTTAGCAGTATTCCTTACCTCGAATCTAAAGGTCGTTCAAGAATTTATAGATGATAATGCGGAAAGGCAAGAATGGTCAACGAAAGATATTATAGATAGAAGTAAATATTTGGCAACACGTGCATTTACTAGAACATGGTCAATTTAGAGAAAGAATTGTATTCGAATTTTTATTGAACATATTAATAGTAATTATTTGTACAAAACATATTGTTATGAATGGTGCGTTAATTGGTGCATTGGTGCCACCATTATATGCACCAACACATTTGGAGACACTATGGAGACACTATGGAGACAAAATAAAATGTTTATCAGCCTGATATTATCAACAGTTGTAACGATATTATAGATATGCATAAATAAGCATAAGAACAAACCTATATTTTACAAGGGTTGAGACCGCATTTTACAAGGAATTTATGACTTGAAGGATATGGTAAAATAACCTTAATAGCCTTGAGGGGCTGGCGCTCGCAAGGGCGTGATGGTTCAAATCCATTCTACCGCACCATTAAAATCAAGCATTCCGAGACTTTTGGTCTTGGAATTTTTTTTGTCGTAGAGACACAATAGAGACACAATGCATTTTTACGGCTAAAATATGATCATTATTTTTGGTGCATTTGTATTTTAGTGTTTATGTTTATACATTGCTGAGTATAAATATTCATGATGCTATTTATAATTTTTATGTTAAAGTAAAGAAAAAGCCGAGATGATAAGCCTCGACTTGATGATTATACTAAAGTGCTGGTGACAGCGAGTATCTTTGATTTTGTCTTATTGATGATATGACCATAGGTATCAACTAAGGTCTTGATCTGTTTATGACCAGTTGCTGACATGACAGTATTGACGTCGATTCCTGCATCAAGTAGCTTTGATGCAAAATTATGATGAAGATCATGAAAGGTTACATCTTCAAGATTTGCTTTTTTTCTCCAACGCATCATCTTACTCTGTTCTCGCATTCTCAATAAATGAAAAAAAGGAACGGGCGATGTTTGACAGTTTTGTCATACTTCCCGTTCCTTTTTGCTAGGTCTATAAAGAGAAACTAGCGAAAGCCTTAAAAACTACTGCGGAATATATTTTAGGGCAAGAAGGAGAGCATGGGAAGCTCGAACATCTTCCAGAACAGCTTATTTAACCTCGCGTAATGACTTAAGAGATGCATTTAGCCATTATGTAACAAATGGAACAGAGTGATTTAATTCGTCTGCTGTAAAAGCATATTTAGATGAAGTGCGATTTATTGATAAATCTGAGATCGGTTTCTGTGTTAGCTGTGATGTTAATGGCTGTAACTCTAAATTAATTAGTCATGCAGGAAATGAGATCCTTGATTTTATGACTATATTCGCAGCAAGATATATTGCTTACGAAGATAATATACAAGATTTAATGATTGAAAAAGGAATAAATGAAGTTAATGCTAGAAAAAAAGTTGATGAAGCTTTCCAAATACGAATCAATGGATACTTGCCAAAGGTGAGTTTAAATTCATTCTGATTGACAATATAAAAGGGGGAGGTAATTCCATAATGTTTGATTATATTTGATGTGCGCCAATGGGTGGCGATTTCAGCTTGTAACCCCTGTTTTTCAAACAACGGCGTGCTAGCGCATAAATCAGGATCTTGGTGTTGGAGGATAATATATTTAATATTTTCTAAGGAAATCAGGCTAGTTACATTCGCTAAGACATATTCAAAGTCTAGAGGGGACCCTGGATCAATCAATACTCCTTCTGAGCCATCAATGATGAGGTAAGGATTGCAGTGTAGACCGTTGGCTTGGTCTTTGATGCCTACCCAGAAAATATTATCAGCAATTTCGACTGGTTTATTTGTGCTATAGTCGGTCATTGTATCACTCCTCGCATAGTAAGGTGCCACGCTAATTAGTTATAGATATTTTAATTTTTTATTCTAGAGAGAATTTGAGGGACTTCATCCGGTCTATCGGGTGCAATGAGAATGAGCATTGATTGTCCGATCATTTCTTGAGTCGTATAATCGTATATATTTTCATAAAGGTTTTACCTGCCCTTCAAGTATAAAAAAACTTTTCATACTTAATTCTACAAAATAGTAGATTTCCCTGTTCTTTACACGTAAAACAGTATAAAGTTAATAGATAAAAGCAGGAATATAGACGGAGGACATGAAATTAATAGGTAATAGTGAAGCGGAAGTAAAGGGGGTAGTTAGATGAATATCGGTAAATACACTGAGTTATTGGGACAACTATTTGAGCCAGCATATATTGTTGATTTACAGAGGACTATCTTATTTTGGAATGAATCGGCTGAAAAGATGACGGGCTATAAAGCGACTATGGTTGTTGGTAAAAAATGCGATAGTAACATCATGATGCATATCAATGAGCGAGGCGAAAAACTTTGCATGACCCAATGTCCTTTGAAAAAAACCATGCAGGATGGCCGAAAAACTGAAGTAGTTTGTTATTTACAGCATAAAACAGGTCATCATATTCCAGTTGATGCAAGATTTATATCCATAAGTAATGATGCTGGAGCCATGATAGGAGCAATAGAGATTTTTGTAAAAAAAGGCCAGGTAGGTGAAACTTCCAACCCTTCCATCATAAAAGAACTGGTCAAAGCGGCCTACGTCGACTCAGTGACCAATCTACCTAATAAAGAATACATGGAAAATAAGATTAAAAATTTGCTTGTCGAGGCTGTAGAGAGGCCCTCTGAAGTCTCGTTAGGTTTATTATCAATTGAAGTTCAAAATCTTCGTGAATTTAATGAACGTGGTGGAATGGTGGCGGGGAATTTATTGTTAAATGTTGTTGCAAAAACACTTATGGGGAACGTAGAAATGGAAGAAGGAAGTTTTATTTGTAAATGGTATGGGGGATCCTTTGTTGTTTTTATGAATACTAATAGAATTAGTACTCTTTTAAATTGGGCTAATAAATTAAAAATTATATTAGAAAAATCAATGGTGCCAGAATATGCCGAAGAAAAAATTAAAGTGGGTATTGGCGGAATCGCTGTCCAACCAGGAGAAACTGCCACTGAAGTCATTAAGCGTCTTGAGGGGCAGCTGCAATTGAGTAAGGCGCAGAGTAATGGTATAAGCATTACTTAAATTTTATGATCAGCCTAGTTTCAACTTAACTCTATATCAGTAGTGATAATTTTCTGCACTCTCTGGTCTAACTAATTTGCCTGCTCTAGAACGTTTAAACCATCAAGTTCACAAGAGGTGTTAGAATTTTCCTCTCTTTTATTGTTTTATATTACAACATAAAAAGAACGCCCTCAAAAGAGAGAACGTTAAAATCGGGTCATTGATTAAAATAGCATATGTATCTGGGGAAAATAATGTGTATCATTAAGATTATGAAATTTAGTTCTTTGGTAGTTTAATATACTATCTGATCGATACTGTTTGTGCGGTAGTCTAGCAGGTGTGTAGCGCATGAAAGACAGGGGTCAAATGAGCGTATAATACGGCCTGGAATTACATACTTAAGTTCGGGTGATGCGATTTTAGTACCGACGAGAGCGGTTTCTGCAGGGCCACGATAACCCGCAATGTTTTTCGGCGAAAAATTCCAAGCAGTAGGGGTAATAATATCATATTTTTCAATTTTGTTGTCCTCGATGTAGACACTATGAAGTAAAGCACCGCGCATGGCGTCCGTTGTGAAAATCGCCTGATTTTTGACAAGAACTTTTTTTTGCTTTAGGGGTGCTGGGCCAGGTTCGAGACGACCCAGCCATTCTGTTAATAGTTCGGTTATTAGGAGTGTTTCTAAGGAACGAGATACGATTCGATCCATGGTTGAAGTTCCGCCTTTATAGTAACCATTAATAGTCATACGGGCCAGAGGTCCACCTTCATAATGTTTGCCTCGATAGAGGATAGCTTTTATCCAGGTATAAGCTCCTAGCTTATAGGGAGAAGGCAAAACGTCTCCATCCTTCATGGATTTATCACGCTCAAACCAGGATTTTGAGATATCTGTTTGTATTAAATCCAGCCTTGGCTTCGTTAGATAATTCCCCTCTAGTATGCCATCTTTCCATAGAACTTGCTCGTTTTTACTTCCGAAACGAAATAGTCCAAAGGACAAAAAACAACCAGCTGTTTCGCCGATGTGAAAATAATCATCATAACAACGAGATAGTAGTTCTGTGTCTGGAAGCATATAGCGTTTTACAAACTCTTGAATATCATAGATGAGGGATTGGGCCTGGTTAATCATATCCACCGTAGGCGCTACTGCTACGCCGCCGTGGATAAAACTATGTTGGTGTGGTGCTTTGCCACCAAATAGGGCTAAGATCTGGTGGCTTTTTTGGGAAGCTTTAACGGCTTCGATATAATGATCTGCTAGTCGGCGGTTATCGGAAGCATCAAGGCGACAGTCAAAACAATTTTGATTGAGAGAAAGCGAATTTTCTGGCATTATAACAAAATCAGGTAGTCCAAAGAAATAGAAATGGCGAATGTGATTTTGTAGGAAGTCTGCTGCGAACATAATATTTCGCAAGTACTGGGCATTCTCTTCGATGTCATTATCATACAATTCATCTAGAAGATAACTTGCCACGGCACCATGGGCTGTCGAACAGATTCCACAAATGCGTTGTGTCATGTAGACTGCATCCTCAATACTCCGTCCACGCATTATGTATTCGAACCCGCGGAACATTGTACTGCTGACGTCGGCAGAGACAATATAACCATCATCTATCCCAAGTTCAACAGATAGCAGACCGCTTAAACGGGTAACAGGGCTAAAAATGATTTTTTTTACGCTCATGCTACTCTCCTTTCTTTGTAAATGGCTGTTGCTGGTTGCTAACTTGCTTACTTTTGTTCTTTTGTGGTAAAGGTGTAAAGAAGGGAGCCGAACCATCAGGGAAATCCTCGTTGGTACATCCAATGCAAGGGGTATTTACCTTAACGGGCCAACTTACATGATTTACCCATTGACGATAAGGGCAGTCAGCTCCAGTACGTGGCCCCATACATCCTTGGGTAAACATACACTCTGTGTCGCCTAGCATCTCGGCAAAATCTTTTTTATCAAAATAAGATCGACGTTGGCAGTGTTTGTGGACGGTATTACCGTAAAAGAGTGTTGGTCTTCCAAGATCATCAAGCTCTGGCCTACCATACATCATTAAATGAGCTAAAGTACCTACAAACCAATCGGGGTTTACAGGACAGCCGCTGACGTTAATAACCTCTCGTTTAAGTACCTTGCCAACGCCTACCGATTGGGTGAGGTTTGGAGCTGCAGCTGAAGCACCTCCAAAACTGGCACAAGTTCCAATAGCAACGACATATTTAGCGGCTTCCCCAAGCCAGGTTACTGCTTCTAACGCTGTTAAAAGACTTTTTTTGGAGCGGGCGACTATATTGTAGATCCCATTGTCTTTAGTTGGTATAGCACCCTCAACAACTAGAGTAAATCCACCACGGTGAGCTATAACCATTTTTTCAAGAATATCAAGAGCATCTTTTCCCTGCGCAGCCATAAAAGTGTTGCTATAGAATAGATCAATCATGTTTGAAAAAACCTGGTTTAAATAGGGATACGTTGTATTCATGAAAGCAATGTTATTGTCGCCACTATCGCTGGTCTCTAACCATATTACTGGAAGTTTGCCATTGTGATGATGAAGCAGATATTCGCGGGTGATAGGCAATATCTTGGCCGACAACTCATGGTTATCAGCCAAAACATTGCTCTTACATAATTGTAAAAAGTCAACTTTCTCCATATTGCGCCTCAATTCATGTTTTTATCATCATATGCAAAGGGAATTCTAGTAATTACTAAAAGTGTTTTATAACTTATTTAGAAATGTTTAAGTTTGTATGATCTTGATTTTCAATTACTTTTTTCTTAAATGAAGATATAAGTAATTGAATACCTATAAGTGCAAAAAATATACTAAATACTTTACCTAATATAACTTCATCAAGTATATTTGCCCAGTATGCACCCAAAAAGCTTCCACAAATACCTCCGATTGCTAAAAAAATACCAAATTTATAATTTACTAAACCATTACGGTGATGCTTAATAACTCCTACAAGGGCTGTTGGAATAATAGCTGCTAATGCTGCACCTTGGGCTCCGTGTTGGGAAACATTCAATAACGCTAAATTAACAGAATTGGAACCAATAGTTCAGAATGCTAGTTTTTATATTTGCAGGATAAAATTGGTGCTTAGCGAAGGATAATAAGAAAAGGTTTGCGTGTTAGATTTAGTTATAAAATAGTGGCTTAGGAGTTTCATATGGAATTATTAAATACATATTTGCGTTCGATAAAATTATTGCGAGATAAAATAGATTCTTTTAATCAGTATCCCTTTTCTTTACCTATTTTCCGCGATTTAGATTACTTGGAATTTCATCCACAGGTTACATTTATTGTAGGAGAAAATGGTACGGGGAAATCCACACTACTGGAAGCAATCGCTGTTGCATGGGGATTTAATCCTGAGGGTGGAACTCGCAATTTTAATTTTTCTACAAGAAATTCTCATTCAGAATTGCATGAATTCATTCGCTTAATTCGAGGAACAAGAAAACCTAGAGATAGTTTCTTCTTTCGTGCAGAATCTTTTTATAATCTTGCAACCCAAATAGATGAAATTAAAGTTAGTGATTTTTATGGGGGGAAGTCATTGCATGAGCAGTCACATGGGGAAGCTTTTTTCGCAACTTTCATGAATAAATTTAAAGGTAATGGGCTATATGTTTTAGATGAACCAGAAGCCGCTTTATCTCCAATGAGGCAAATGGCAATGATTTCAAGGATACATGATTTGGCGAATCAGCAATCACAATTTATTATTGCAACTCATTCACCTATTATAATGGGATATCCAGGTGCAATGATTTTACAAATATCAAATATGGGTATTGAAGTCGTTGAATATGAAAAAACAGAACATTATATCATAATGAAAGAATTCATTAATAACCGCAAAAAAATGTTAGAAGTACTGTTGGAGTGATTAGAAGTATTAGCGTAATGCTGTAAATACTAATTGCGAACATGCCATGTAATAGAACTGATTTTAGGGGTGACTTCGTGGATAAAAAGTCAAATCGATTGATGAACGAGAAAAGTCCATATATCCTACAGTATGCCTATAACGCAGTAGATTGGCACCCTTGGGATGATGAGGCATTCGAGAAAGGCAAGGGAGAAGACAAGCCAGTGTTCTTCAGTAGTGGATATTCGTGATGCAATTGATGGCATGTAATGGGCAAAATACACTTGGAATAAGTTTGGTAAATTTTCCTTTTCAAAAAAGGTTATCACCCCACTAATATACATGTTTTCCAGGGGTATAACATAGTTTTTATAATTTCGAGGAGTGACATTCATGGATAATAATCAGATGAGCGATTCAAAACCTAATCCTAAAAAACTTTTTCCTAGAAGTAATGATAGAAGTACATGTTATCTTAAAAACAGCATCACAAATCCTAATATTATTGTTGGCGATTTTACTTTTTATAATGATTTCGATAACCCTGAATTATTCGAATCTCAAAATGTTTTATATCAATATCCAATTAACAATGATAAGCTTATTATTGGCAAATTTTGCTCAATTGCCTGCGGAGCAAAGTTTATATTTAATGCAGCCAATCATACTTTAAACTCTTTTTCAACTTATCCCTTTCCGTTATTTGCGGAAGAATGGGATAGAAATTTGAAAGTCATCGACTCATGGGACAATAAAGGAGACATTGTTATTGGAAATGATGTATGGATAGGCTTTGATGCAATTATCATGTCTGGTGTATCTATTGGTGATGGTGCAATCATTGGCACGAGATCTGTTGTAACTAAGGACATTCCACCCTATGCGATTGTGGGAGGTATTCCAGCAAAAATCATACGAAAAAGATTTGATGATGTGACTATAGAATGGTTACTGAAGGTTCAGTGGTGGAATTGGTCACCAGAAAAAATAAAAGAAAATTTACCAATTATTCTCAATGCAGATATCGATAAACTAAAGAAAATATTTACTCAAGATCAATACTAACTTTTTTATTGAGTTAAAAACCCCGTTGTTCTTACGAGAACCGGGGTTTTTAATTTTGCCATTGGCGGAGGTAAATCTATGGCGAGAAGAAAAATTGGGGGCAATATATATTTTGGCTGAAAAGCTTGATTTACAAGTAATGTCTGAAGGTCAAATTCCAAGCGGTAGCGTTGGTGTTTATCAATATCGGCAAAGATTCATGCCTTTAATTGGGGGCTGATTTTTTTTGCCCAATAATTCTGAAAGGATGATGTGTAATGGCTAAAAATAATTTTTTCTTAGTTGTTCCTTTGACGATGATAATGTAGAGCATGACTGACAAGATAGATATGTTTACATCAAATTATTTAAATACGGGTCTTAAAAAACTACGCTCATAACTTAAGATACAACGATTTTTTTCAGCGAAATCAAAAGCAATTTTACATTCTGTATCTGTTTTAATTATTTCTCTATATTGTTCATATTCAGTAAGATTCGGAAAGCTAAATAGAGCATAGGCAATATTGTTTGCGCCTTCATGTGGCATAAAGTATCCATGATGTACACCACCTATTTTATTTACAAGAATGATCCACATTTTCCCGTATTCTTCAAATTCTGCTACTTTATAAGGATCAATAGTATATCGTAAATGACAAGTAATCATTTATAATCCCCCTTTTTATATTAAGAATGCTATGGTGCAGTTATAAAATGGTGTCAATAACAAAGCTTGTTCTCGTTTCTATTATTCCGTTAAATTTCCATATACAATCAAGTATCTTTGTAGTATCTTCTGGTGTGGAAATTCTCATTTTTATTATCACACACCATTCACCAGCCAATCGGTGGCACTCTTCTATTATGACTCCGGCAATATCCATATTAGTTATCTCGTTTGCAATTTTTGTAAAATATCCTCCATTTATTTTTAAAAATATTAAACAGCGAATACATGGTTTGACTTTACGCCAATCAATTAACGTCCGATATCCAGTGATTATGCCCTCCTTTTCCAAGTTTTCAACTCGTTTATGTATGGCTGGTCTAGATAAGTGTAATGTTTTAGCAAGTTCTTCATGACTTATTCTACCATTTTGTTCTAATAGTTTGATTATCTCCATGTCAACACAATCCATAAGCAACCTCCTGTATAATTGTAACATATTTTGCCTTGGTTTTAACTATAAGTAATTATTATACAATAAATTACTACTAATAGTAGTAATTTATTGCAAAATAGCAGAACTTTATAATTAGGCAACTGAAATAAAAACAAAATACGACAATCTTAATTACGATTCGTAAATCTACCAATGTTTTTATAAATGAGCGAACTACTAAGCCTGATTAAGGTTAATAGCTGAGGTGATCGTCAGAGAAAAGGCTAATAAGGAGAATAATTTATAACCAAGGGGTGTGCGAAAGAGCAGTGCATCTCGGTACTACAAGTGCCACTGGTGTGAAGTTACCATAGAACCTTTTTGAAATGAATAGCTTTTGATATAACAGTACACATTATACATAGGCTTCTAAAATCATTGATGGAGGTGGCTGTATATGGGAAAAGTTATGTCGGAAGAATCAAAATATAAATTAGCCCATGATCTTGGTTTTGGTGAGAAAGTTGAGGACGGAAATTGGGACGACGTTACTACGGGTGAAGTTGGCTCTATGGTCAGAGAAGCGATTAGGCGTGGTGAACAAGCGATAGTAGAAGAAGCAAAGGCTAATGGTGCAGCGCATCAAAACGCTCAATAAATGAAAAAGATGACTCGAAGTTTTTGCCAGGACTTTGAGTCATTTTTTGTTGTGTTTACATATAACTGTAATGTTCTATAAAAGAAAATTTTGCAAATTGGAAGAAATAATTGAGGAATATATTGACATTTTGACAAATGGAATATAAAATAATACCATATCGTGTATTACAATGTATGACAAATGAAGAAGGGATGTTAATTATGGCTGAATTACTTAGTGTAGTTTCCGTCCGATTTAGTAAAGATGAAAAAAATCTCTTAGATTCCTATGCTAAGCTTTATGGGAAGAAGCAATCTGATATAATTCGAGAGGCAGCGATGCGAATGATTGAGGATGATATGGATTTTCGTCTTTATGAAGAGGCAAAGCAGAAAACCACTTGTTATTATTCGATTAAGGAGGCACGTAAAGAACTTGAGTAGCAAAGTACGACTATCTGATCAAGCTGTTAAGGAATTAAAAAAAATTGACCGTGTAAACAGAGAAATGATTCTTTCGTATTTAGAACAACGAATTGAAGGTTCTTCTAATCCTCGTCTTTATGGTAAGGCACTCAAAGAAAATATGGATCATTTATGGCGGTATAAGGTAGGGCAATATCGCTTAATTTGTGAGATTGATCATGATGTGATTACGGTCTATGTACAAGGAGGAATTGTAATGAATTTGATTAATAGGATTCAAGAATGGATTTGTAGCCTAGCAGTTTCGTTAGCGCTTGCCTTATTTATTAATGTTTTTGTTGTGCAACATGTGGTGGTTGAAGGGCATTCGATGGACCCCACATTGCAAGATCATCAGCACTTAGTGGTATCTAAGCTATCTCATAGTTTAAATCAGTTACCCAGCTATGGTGATATTGTTACTATTGATAGCCGAGTCACAAGAGAACGGAGTATACAAGATGATTTATCAGAACCTATAGCTCGTATAGTAAATAGCGAGAAACATGTTTTCGTTAAAAGGGTCATTGCTAAACCAGGTGATATATTAGAATTTACGAAGAATGAAGTATATAGAAATGGTGTAAAAATTGATGAACCTTATATTTTAGAATCAATGAAAAATCCTGTAGATGGAAAAATAATAGTGCCAGATAATAGTGTATTTGTAATGGGAGACAACAGGAACAATAGCATGGATAGTCGGTTTATTGGAGCTATTCCGCTAGACCATGTACTAGGAGTTATGGTTGGCAAGATTTAAGGATGATTTACTTAGTTAGATAATATTCTTTATTATCAATCAAGTGTTCTTTTCCCATTCCATCACCATTTCCTTTTCAGTTTCTGAAGAGAGTACTAATTAATTTATACATTTATGAAAGTTTATCTTTTTAGCTATAATTGTAATGACTAATAAAAATACAGCGATTAATGCCGTTACGCCTCCAGGTGCCGCGCCCATCCAGTAGGATAGAATAAAACAGCGTAGAAGATGTGTTTGTTATTTCTGAATGATAAAACCGAATGAGGACTTAATTCTTAGTCAATATTGAAGTAATTTTGTTAGAATGGTGTTTATTGATAAAATATAACTTATGAAGTTAGGTTATACTAAAGTATAAGTGTCTTAGAATCTAGCGCATGTTTGGGGGAGTAATGGTGACAGCGGATTTATTAGATAGTGAACTGGTGATAAATGAAAACTCTATTTCTTTTGATTCTTATGAGAAAATGGCAGAATATTATTTTGAATGTGTTGATACAAAACTATTTAATGCGTATTATGAAAGACCAGCTATACTGTCATTGCTTCCTAGTGTCTCAGGAAAAAAGGTGCTAGATGCTGGATGTGCTGCGGGATGGTATAGTAAATGGTTGTTGGATAATGGCGCAAATGTAATAGCGATAGATTTTAGTCCTAGTATGATAGAAATGACAAAGAAAAGAATTGGTGAGAAGGCTGATGTTATAAGAGCTGATCTTAATGAATCTTTAACTTTCATAAAGGAGAAATCCATAGATATTATAGTATCATCTTTAACCCTTCACTATATTAAAGATTGGGATTTTGTAATGGCTGAGTTTAATAGAATATTAAAGCCATTAGGCTCGTTAATTTTCTCTGTGCATCATCCATTTATGGATTTTACATATTTTAATAGAGAAAACTACTTTTTAACAGAGATTATAGAAGATGAATGGGAAACTAACAAGGGGAGAGTAAAAGTTCAATTTTACAGAAGACCTTTAAGTAAAATAATCGCACCTGTAATAGATGCAGGATTTACAATTGAAAAAATAATAGAACCGATGCCGACAGAAAAATTCAAAGAATTTCATCCTAAAGTATATGAGAAGCTAACCCAAAACCCTCAGTTTCTTTTTCTACGGGCTAGAAAAGGGTGAATCATATTGCTTTGAAGGAGAAAAATTCTGTAAGAATGATAATGAAAAAGAAGGGTTAATGTTTTTTTACAGGGAAATTAACAGAGAGTATTTGATAGAGTCTAAGTGGAAATTAGGGAGAGTTATGAGAATTGGATTAGTAAGACATTTCGAAGTTGACTGTTCACATAAGTGTTTATTATCAGCTGAGGAATTTCAAGAGTGGGTGGGGCAATATGATCGTTCACCAATTAGGATAGCAAATATGCCAGTAGAAGCATATAATTGGGGAAAGTGTTATTGTAGCAACTTGCCACGAGCAATAGAAACAGCACAATATATCTATGGAGGGGTTATCTCTGAAACCGCGTTAATCCGAGAAGTACCTATAATGCCTGTCTTTCGATCTAATATAAAATTGCCTCATGCATTTTGGATGATTGTGGGAAGAATAGCATGGTTCTTATCGCATCCATCTCAGCCAGAGACAATAAAACAGACTAAAGATAAAGTTGAACGATTTATTTCTGATATTATTGCAGAATCTGAGGCAAGTGTACTTATAGTAACGCATGGCTTTTTAATGATACAGATTCAGAAGGAATTAAATAATATGGGATTCGTTGGGGACAGTTTTAAACGGGCAAGATATGGTAAAACGTATATATTTCAATGCGATAAGTATTAGCATAATGTTTTTTTGTATATACTAAATGCGAACATAGCATGTAATAGACGAAAATGATCGGAACTCCTGTAAAATTCTATGTGAATTTTAAAGGGGTATTATACTTTTATGGTAAACATATAATGGTAGATATAGTAAAAATCATTCTATTGGTGGCAAGGCGCTTGGCACATGTGATTTTTATAACTTTAAAAGTGAGCACTGTAGAGTTGAAATCGGGTATAAGTTGGGAAAAGAATAGTGAAAACAGGGGATCTTAGAACTAAAACTAAAAGTGGAGGATGATACTATGAGTACTGTACTACCTAAGGAAACGGTCTTGCTCATAATTGACGTGCAAAATGCCATAGATAATCCAGAGTGGCATAAGTATGGAAAACGGAATAATCCTAGTGCTGAGGATAATATGTCAGCAATACTTAAACTATGGCGAAGATTGGGGTGGCAGGTAATTCATGTTAAACATGAATCTTTAGAACTTAATTCAACTTATCGTCCCGGGAATATCGGATGCGAGTTTAAAGAGTGCGTCTCTCCCATAGAGGGTGAACTAGTTATTATTAAACATGTTAATAGTGCCTTTATAGGAACAAATTTGGAAGAAACTCTCCGAAATTTTAAAGTGACACATCTGGTTATGTTTGGAGTCATTACAAATAATTCAGTCGAGGCTACTGTAAGAATGTCAGGCAATTTAGGATTTAATACTTATTTGGTGGAAGATGCGACTTTTACTTTTGCTAGACCAGATTATAAAGGAAAAATCCGAACTGCTGATGAGGTTCATGCTATGTCACTTGCTAATTTAGAGAATGAGTACTGTAAAGTTATCAACACTGACCAATTAATAAAGCAAATCCAGGATGAATGAATATTTCAGTGCAATAGTACCACTTTATCGGTGAAGTTGAACCATATTCACG
>CAXYVG010000017.1:0-51066 GCA_964292325.1 uncultured bacterium
CAGGCCTTCAAGGCCTGAGTTATCCACAGATTTTAGAGAGCTACTGAATAGTTACAAAATATTTATTAAACCAAACCAATTTTGATGAAACAGTACCCGAAAAATATCAACTGCAAGCTAAATTATCAGTTAAAGATGAATATACATTTGATTTTTTAGAAATGGGAATCGAACACTCTGAAGCGGAGCTAGAGCAAGGGCTTATAAATAATGTTCGGGCTTTTTTATCAGAAATGGGTGGAACATTTACTTTTATTGGCAATCAATATCATTTAAGTGTAGATGGTGAAGATTTTTATATCGATTTACTGCTTTTTCATAGAAAACTTAAAAGTTTAGTTGCTATTGAGCTCAAAATTGGTAAATTTAAACCTGAATATGCAGGAAAAATGCAATTTTATTTAACCGCTCTTGATGAAAAGGTAAAGCTACCAGAAGAAAATCCATCGATCGGTATTATTATTTGCAAAAGTAAGAATAGAACCGTAGTAGAATATGCTCTACGAAGTGCAGTTAAGCCAATTGGTGTTTCAACCTACAATTTGAGTAATACATTGCCTGAGGATATGAAAAGTTTATTACCTACGCCGGAAGAGATTATTCAAAGATTATCAATTTTAGATAGTGAGAATGATGGAGGGTAGAACCTTCTTAATTATTATACAAATGATGCAGGCAGACCTATTGTAAAAGACTGGATTGTTGATAGAAGTCTGCGGTTTGAGGCGCCGAGCATAACTAGTAATTTAAAGGCTTCACAGCTTGGACTGTGAAGCCTTTTTGGATGTCCTCCCACTCTTTCGAATCAAAAAACTAGCCTTCACTCGCCTCCCAAATCACGCGAATATTGTTTAATTCATTTTCTACGTATTGGGGTGAAACATTTATATTGTAAAAATTCCCTATTTTATTTAATAGTGCACACGACACTGTTAGCCGATTTTGATCACTAATGCTAAGCTGATGGGACTTTAGATTCATATCAAAAATTAACTCTAACATTCCCACTGATCGGTTATTTCGAATCAATTCACAATTGATTTTCCCACAATTTACCGGTATGTTATAAACTAATATTTTAAACATCATCAATAAATATTTATGATTACCTTGGGTCTTGAACTCAGAATTTGAGACATGATTCATTACCAGACGGTTGTCGCAATTTTTCGTAATCTCGCTAATTAAGTTGGAAAAAGTCCTACTATCAACTACTGTGGGTAATTGGCTCAAGTACGTTAAATAAATTTCCTCTACTACACTAACCATTTCATCTTGTTTTACTCCGTAATTCATAGACTCATCACTGGCAAATGCAATGTTTTTTCGCCATAAGGAAAATAGCATTCCGCTAATTTTATATAAATTATGTAGTTCTTCTTTCTCTTGTACATTTTTTTGTTCTATCATCCGAAATATATTTTGATATGCAAGATTTTTTTTAGCCAAATTTTCTCGTAATACATCTCTTTCCAATTGAAGGTTATAATAGTCAACCGCTTGCCTAACGACGGGAATGAGCTCCTGCTCGGTTGTCCAAGGTTTAGTGATAAATTTAAAGATCTCCCCTTGATTTATAGTTGCAAGCATTTGAGATAATTGAGTGTACCCTGATAACACTACCCGTACTGTTCTTGGATACTTTTCTTTTACAAGCTTTAACAGCGTTAAACCGTCCATAACGGGCATGCGCATATCGGTTACGATAACACTAATTTCGTGTTGTTCCATAGTGGCGAGTGCTTCGGCACCACTTCCTGCAAAAAAAGACGTATAGGATTCTTCCATCACTGCTCTTCGGATGGCACTTAACACATTACTTTCATCATCAACAAACAATACTGTATTTTGAGTCATTTCGTCACTCCCCCATCTTAAACAACTATCCTAATTTCTGTACAAGGTTACGGAATCTCATTACTTGTATTGAAAATTTCGACATGATCTTCAAGTATCCTTCTTCCTATTGAAAATACTTCCATATAACAGCAAAATTTTACATTACTATGCAGGAATGAACAACATCATATCGAATTGTTAAACATATATAGTTTGTGCTGGAGGAATGTCTCATGCAGATCGAACAATGGATATACAATAGTTCAGGAATTAGGCAAACTAAGGGAACCAATGATTTAAGAAATAAAGCACAATTTGTCCTCGTCTTCGGTACAAAAGAACTGTTGTTAAATAATTGTATTTATGATGAATTACGAGACTCGTATCCAAGTGCCTACTTAATAGGCGGAACAACCTCTGGAGAAATATATAACAATATGTCCACTGAAAATACCTTATCGGCTACAGCCGTTTACATGGAAAAAACCGAAGTACGGTTTGCTTCGATTGCTATTGAAGAGGACAAGTATTTTGAAGCGGCTGCTAATTTAGTCGCAAAATTTCCTGTTGATGATTTAAAGCATGTTTTTATTATTTCGGAAGGAATCAATATTAATGGCAGCAAACTTGTTGAAGGATTGATCAATAATCTTCCTGCTGGTGTTACTTTGTCAGGTGGTCTTGCAGGAGATGGAAACCTGTATAAAGAGACGTTTATTATTGCAAATGATTACCCTGAGCAAAACTGCATTGTTGCAATTGGATTTTATGGTCAAAATGCAAGTTTTGGCTATGCTTCCATAGGTGGTTGGTCTCCTTTCGGGATTGAGCGCGTAATTACAAAGTCTAAAAATAATATTTTATATGAGCTTGATGGAAAACCCGCTCTGGACTTATATAAGGAATATCTGGGAGAGTATGCAGAAGGTCTTCCAGCTGCAGGTTTGTATTTTCCACTTATGGTACGGTCAAAAGACCATCGTCGTACTTTTGTTCGCACCATTCAGCGAGTGGATGAACTACAAAAAACTCTTATATTTTCTGGTGATGTACCAGAGGGGTACTATGCAAAGCTAATGAGAGCCAATTTGGACAATCTTATTGATGGTTCACGGCAGGCTGCACAAATAAGCCTTGCATCCCTTGGTGTTACTAGTGCTAATCTTGCTATTTTAGTAAGCTGTGTGGGCAGAAAGTTGGTACTAAATCAAATGACAAGTGAAGAAATCGACGCTGCACGAAGTGTTTTAGGAACAGAAATCACATTTACAGGTTTTTATTCCTATGGTGAAATTTCTTCACCCAATAGGGAAACAGTATGTGAGTTGCATAACCAAACAATGACGATTACTCTAATTGCGGAGGTTTAATACGATGGATACTATACACCGTCTTTTGAAACGACAAATGGAAAGCCACTTAAAGGAGACTGAAATAACGGATGAACTCAAAGGTTTTATTTTAGCTGTCAATGAAGCCTATATCATCCAGGATAAAGACCGATCACTACTAGAACGTAGCATCGACATTAGTTCACGGGAATATAATGAAACTATGGAAAAAATACGAATATTACAAAGTCAACTGGTACAACAGGAAAAGATGGCGGGCATTGGACAACTATCGGCAGGGATAGCACATGAAATCAATAACCCACTTGGCTATACCCAAAGCAACTTGGATACGTTGAGGAAATATTTGGATAAGATCAAGGCTTTTCTTGAAGTACTGAAAAATTTTGAGGGCATATTGCCAACAGAGACCAATGAAGCTGTTCAAGAGCTCATCGCAAACATCCGTACATTGAGAAAGAAAAATAAGATTGATGTCATATCGGATGATATTGAAGATATTATTGGTGAATCAATCATTGGACTTAGCAGAATAGAAAAAATTGTGAAAAGTCTCCTTGGCTTTGCCAGAACCAATGTCAGCTCAGAAATGGAGGATTACGACTTAAATAAGGGAATCAAAGACACTCTTGCCATTGCAAATAATGAAATCAAGTACTTTGCTACAGTAGTAGAAGACTTAGGGCAAATTCCTTATGTCAAAGCAGCTGGTGGTTCCATCAATCAAGTGTTACTTAACCTAATACTAAATGCTGTCCATGCCATAAAAGAGACATCCCAGCAAGGTATCCTTACCTTAAAGACCTTTGAAAGGGATGGAGCGATCTGCTTTCAAATAACAGATAATGGGGCTGGTATACCTAAAGAAAATTTTGAGCATCTATTTACACCATTTTTCACAACCAAACCAGTTGGTATGGGAACAGGTCTTGGACTAAGTATTGCCTATGATATTATCGTAAATAAACATGCAGGTCGGATTGAGGTAGAAAGTGAACTAGGAGCAGGGACTACATTTACAATCATCTTACCACTCCATAATGAAAGGTAGGTGCGGCTATGAATATACTGGTAGTTGACGATGAAAAGTTTAATCTAAGGATGGCTCAAGATCTAATTGAGAAAAATATCCCTGATAGTCATATTTTTTTATGCAGTTTGCCAGAAGAAGTGATCCAAAAACTGGAAGAAAATAACATAGATATTATTTTGCTAGATATCATTATGCCCAGGATAACTGGAATCGATATTTTAAAAAATATCCGAAATAAACAAGAATATAATGATGTACAGATTATAATGTTCACAGGAATGACAGATAAGGAAAGTTTTAAAACCTGTTTTGACAATGGTGCAAATGATTATATCAATAAACCAATAGACTTTACGGAGTTTGTTGCAAGGATGAACGCCTCTGTAAAGGCTAGGAAAAACATCCTTGCCTTAAAAGAAATGAATTCTACCATAACTACCCAATACAAAAAACTCCACGCTATGACACAAAAGCTAAAAGATACTCAATTTAATCTAATACAAAAAGAGAAGCTTGCCGCTCTTGGAGAAATTGCCGCTGGAATTGCTCATGAAATTAACAATCCTATGGGGTTTATATCTAGCAACCTGGATACGATGAATCGTTATCTGCAAAAGATTAGTAATCTAATAGTAATTTACAGAAATTTCATTCAACTTACTAGCGATGAAAGTATCAATCATGAAGATATTCTGCGAGAGAAAGCTACGATTACGGATATGGAGCGAAAACTAAAGATTAATTTTATACTGGATGATCTAACTACCATAATTCAAGAATCTAGTGATGGCGTGGATCGAGTGACAAAAATAGTACAAAGCTTACAAAATCTCGCGAAAACTGGTATGGAAAATGAAATAACATATAATGATCTAAGCCAAATTGTTGAGGAAGCGCTTTTAATAGTAAAACACGAAATTCAATTTGTAGCTAGCATAGACAAACAAATAGATAGTCCACTGTATTTACTATGCAATAAGGGACAAATCGGGCAAGTGATGCTCAACATTCTACTCAATGCAATACAAGCGGTAAAAAGCCTTGCTACGAAGTCTCTAGGAAAAATCTCTATTAAGGCATATAGCTCTGATGAATATGTCATTTGTAGAATCAGCGATGATGGTCCTGGAATAACAGAAGAACATCTTAGCCGCATATTTGATCCCTTTTTTACTACCAAAGATGTTGGAGGCGGAGTCGGGCTCGGACTTAGTGTTGCTTACGATATTATTGTAAAAAAGCATAGCGGGGAGATCATGGTTGACAGCGAGCTTGGCAAAGGAACGTCTTTCACCATAAAACTACCTACTAAGGGAGGTACGATTTACAATGCCGACCAATAACGATGGCGCAACTAAAACAATATTGTTTGTAGATGATGAATTGCCCATTCTTAAGTCCCTTAACCGTTTGTTCATGGATACGGAATACGAAGTTCTTACTGCCGGAAGCGGCGAAGAGGCTTTAGAGATTCTTGCAGATGAAAAAGTAGATATAGTCATTACAGATATGCGAATGCCCGTAATGGATGGTTATCAACTATTGGAAAAGATAAAGGAACGCCATCCAAATGTTTTACGAATCATTTTAAGTGGCTATTCAGAGAAAAACACCATACTTGCAGCGCTGCAAAAAAATCTTGCCAAGCTTTATATTCTTAAACCGTGGGACAACGATAAGCTAATACTACTGGTTGATCAAATATTTGAAACAGAAAACATTCTACATGATAGTAATTTACTTGACTTAATCAATAATACCGATGAATTACCTACATTAAAAAGCAGCTATCTCCAAATCATGGACTTAATTGACACTGATGCAGATTTAGTCAAAATTGCAAGTGCCATTGAGAGAGATCATTCGGTAGCAACCAAAGTTCTCCATATCATTAATTCAGCTTTTTACGACGTTAAAACAGGAAGCGTGAAACACGCAATAGCCTTCTTAGGATTATCAAATATTAGAAACATATTATTAGCCACATCCATTGTTGATTCCTTTAATATGAGTGGCATCTATGGAACAAGGCTAGAAATGTTATGGAATCACTCTTTTATATGTAGTAAGATTGTGAATATGATTTACGGAAAGTTGCTAAACAAAAAGCTATCTGAGAGCGAGTCTTCGGCTGGCTTACTCCATAATATTGGTATTGTGCTTTTGCTCAAAATTTTTCCGGAACAATACATTGAAATCTTTCGCCGAACAGAAAAAGAAAAGAATAACTTATTACAGATCGAACAAGAGTCGTTACATGTTACACACCAACAAGCAGGCGGTTACTTATTAAAATGGTGGGAACTACCTTACCCCATTGTTGAAGCAGCATTGTATCATCATACCCCTTTCGCTACTGGGATTATCAATCATGAACTGATCTATGCAGTCAATATCGCTCAGCATTATGCAAGCATTATCCTGAAAAATCAATTATCTGATACCTTTGATCCTAGTGTTTTCAGTGCTTTAGGCATCAACCAAAGTCAGTTAGAAGAGGAAATAGCCTCTTTATCAACCAATGATAGATAAAGAGGACCTGCGAACAATTATAAAAATCGCTATACCAATTTATAGTCGGTATAGCGATTTATGTTTTTTATGCTATTGTTTATATTGTCATACCAAGACTATTATCTTAAATAGAGCAGTAAACAAATTGATCGTCATGGCTTTTTATGATAGGATAGAATTGTAAATTATAACATTAGGAATAAAAGGAGTTGTTGTTTTATGGTTAACAATCATACTGTGCCTATTGTAACAAAGTGGGAGGTATGTACAAAATAATATAGTACAAAAGCCTCCTAAAGAGTCGTATGATAAAACTTTTGGAGGATAAAAAATGAGTAAAATAAACATGAAAAATGTAGGGCTCAGCCAAAGATTCCTTACGGAGTCTACATTTTATACAGATCTTTATGTTGGGCGGGTTATTTCTCAATACAAAGATTTATACAAGGTTGTAACAGAAAATGGTGAGTTAACAGCAGAAATTTCCGGGAAATTTCGTTTTGATGTAAGAGTGGTATCTGATTATCCTGCAGTAGGCGATTTTGTTATGCTTGATCGAAATGAGGATGCTAGTGGACATGGAATGATTCACCACATTCTGACAAGAAAAAGTGCCTTTATTAGAAAGGCTGCGGGAACAGGCAATGAGGAACAAATCGTAGCTGCCAATATTGATACGATTTTTATCTGTATGTCCCTTAATCATGATTTTAATCTTCGCAGAATAGAACGTTACCTTGGGGTTGCTTGGGATAGTGGAGCTGTTCCAGTGATCGTACTTACCAAAGCTGACTTATGTGATCATCTCCCACAAAAACTGTTAGAACTTGATGCTGTTGCCTGTGGAGTGGATGTGCTTGTTACTTCTAGTATGAGTGGAGACGGCTATTTATCTATCAAAAAATATACTGGCAGCGGTCAAACAATTGCATTGATAGGCTCGTCGGGTGTTGGAAAATCAACCTTGATCAATCGGCTTATCGGCGAAAATACTCTTGAAACTGGGGAAATCGGAAATGAGGATAAAGGTCGACATACGACTACTCGGCGAGAACTCATTGTTTTGCCAAGTGGTGGCGCTGTGATTGATACTCCGGGTATGAGAGAACTTGGAATTGAAAGTGCCGATTTATCAAAAACCTTTGCTGATATTGATGAACTAGCAACAAAGTGCAAATTTCATGATTGTACGCATAGGAGTGAACCAAACTGTGCAGTACAGCAGGCCATAAAACATGGAGAATTATCTAAGGAACGGTTGGGAAGTTATTTAAAGCTAAAAAAAGAGGCTAGATATGAGGGCTTAAATGCCAAGCAGATAGAAACGCAAAAGTTGACTACCATGTTTGCTGAGCATGGCGGCATCAAAAATGCGCGAAAGTCTATGAAAGAGAAAAATAGAAACAGGCATGGTTTTCACTAATCAATCAAAAAGCATCTCTTTTGAGATGCTTTTTCTATATCTCATTCAAATTATCCAACAATAAAGTAAAGGGAATAGTATCTTAAAATACTTTTATGTATGATGCAACTTAACTCAACTAACAGGCCGCCAACTACCATTAATAAGAAAATCTCGCACCATTGGTATGAGAAATTAGTTGGAGTAAGAATATAATCATTATGGAAAATGCAAAGATTACAACCTCTCGGTAAACATTTGATTAAACAATAAAAACTATATATAATAAACAATAAAAACTATAAATGATAAACAGCAAAAACTATAATTAATAAACGGATAAAATATGGGAATACTAAAAGAGTAGGAGGTGACACTCATGACATCGAATAAACTAGCTTTAGCATTAGCAGCCATAAAAAAACTGCAAGATAAAGGTCATACCGTATTTAAAGGTCAGTCGATTAAAAGAGAACATCAAGAGATTCTAAAAGCCAATGGATTTTTAAAAGAAATCATTAAAGGTTGGTATTATTATTCTCCGCTGAACGACACTGCTGGTGAAAGCACGGTTTGGAATGCTACCTGGAAAGATTTTATTGCGACATATAGTAATGATCGCTTTAAAAAGGATTGGTACCTGTCACCGGAGCAATCTCTGCTCATTCATGCTCGTAGCACCAGTGCTTTACAACAAATTATTATTCATAGTAAAAAAGGTAGTAATAACATAACACAATTGCTGAACAATGCTTCGATGATGGACTATAAAACGCCTGTTTTCCTCACAAAATATATTACAATTAAAGATGGACTTAATGTGTTAACGCCAGAAGCCTCCCTGCTTTATGTCAGTGAAACATTTTTTAGGAACTTTGCCGATGACGCGCAAATTGTATTGTCTTTTAGCGATAATATGTCTGAGATGATTGAAATATTATTAGAAGACAGAAAACCAGTTGTTGCCGGCAGGATCACCGGAGCGCTACGAGTAGTAGGGAGAGAGGACGAAGCCAACCTCATAGTGAGAATGATGAAACTGGCCGGATACACAATTACTGAAAACAATCCGTTTCAAACTCATACAGTTAAACAAGTTACTTCGACGCGGGAAAGTGCTTTTGCAGCCCGACTAACATTAATGTGGTCCGCCATGCGTGAGGATGTGCTGGCTGTCTTTCCTGAAGAGCCTGGACTACCTAGGTCAGTCAGTACATACGTGAAAAATATTCAAGATAAATATGCTCAGGATGCTTATCACTCCTTATCAATTGAAGGATATCAGGTAACAGAAGATCTGATTCGCAAAATAGCTGCCAATGAATGGAATGCTACGATGGATAAAGATACTCGTAACGCTTTTGCCGCCAAAGGATATCATCTGGCATTTGAGGCTGTAAAGGACAGTGTGAAAAAAATTATAGAAGGGGAAAATGCCGCTCAAACAATTCAGAACCATCATCAGCTTTGGTATCTGCAGCTCTTTACGCCAAGTATTACCGCTGGAATCATTGCTGCAAAAGATGTGGCAGGATATCGCAATGCACCAGTGTTTATCCGAGAATCTGATCATATCCCGCCAGATGCAATGGATGCACGCAATGGCATGTATGCTTACTTTGAATTACTCAAACAGGAACCTTCTGCGGCGGTAAGAGCCGTGCTAGGTCATTTTTTGTTTGTTTATATTCACCCGTATTTAGACGGAAACGGTCGCATGGGTCGTTTTATTATGAATGCCTTATTAGCGTCAGGAGGGTATTCATGGACGATTGTTCCAGTCGACAGGCGTGCTGAATATATGGCAGCCTTAGAAACGGCCAGTGTTCAGAAAAACATTAGGCCCTTCGCAGAGTTTATAGCGTCTTGCGTACAGGTACAGGATTCATAATGTAATCGTATCTGGGTGGGCGGATATTGCTTCAATATTGAGCCCCCTGCCGAACGTTACAAATTTGGCAAGGGGCATTTTAAAAAAATCAGCAGGAAATAGTCATGCAAGAACAGAAACCAACCATAAACTACAAAAACCATGTAAGGAGCCAATTTACTGTGGATGAAAGAGAATTACGGCCGATCACGGAGGCTACTTATTTAACAACGGAAAATGCTTGGCGGTATCGCGCGATATTGAGCTATTTTTATACGCAGCATGAAAAACTGCGGCATTACCTTTATCCAGAAGATATTTATAATTATTTAAAACAAAATCCGTATTTTAAGCAATATAGCGAAGAACAGCTACAAACCGATTTGAAGCAACTCAGTGATTGGAAGAATATTATTCCTCGCCAAGAAACGGGGCGGGTAGCGACGATTGAGGATTTTAAGAAAAAGAAATTTCGTTATCAGTGCACGCCCTATACGGTTGAAATTGAAAGGATGGTTGAACGACTACAAGGGCTCGGACAGTCTTTTGGCGGTTCCCTTGAGGCCACGTTGTTTGACCGATTGCTAGTAGCACTTCGATTATTTGCGACAGAAGCTGAGGGTGGGCAAGGTGCACAGCTCAATCAGGCTTGGGAAGATGTATATAGTTATTTTAGAAAAATCGTGGAAAATGCATCCGATTATATAGCGTATCTAAAAAGTGAAAAAGTAGAAGAACATATGATGAGTGACGCGTTTCTTGCCTATAAAGATGCCTTTGCCGATTATATTAAACGCTTTATTTTGGATTTGCAAAAGACTTCCTATACAATAGAAGCAGTGTTGCAGCAACTAAGTTTCGAACAATTTACCGAGGCTGCTGGTCGAATTACCGATTATCAGCTTAGTATCCCTCGTATGGATGAACAGCTTGAGCGTACCGTTCTCATAGAAAAGTATCAAGAACAGTGGACAAGTTTGCTTGAATGGTTTTTAGGTTCTTTTGGTAGGGATAGTGAGCTTGTATCATTAGAGCGTGAAACAACAGAGACCATTCGTCGTATTACGCGGTTTGCCCAGCGACTTGGAGAAAAACATCAGACGTTACGAAGCCGCTATCGGGATTATCTATTTCTTGCCCAATGGTTTGCTCGGCTTGATGACCTAAATGAGGCCCATAAACTCTCTTCTGTATTGTTTGGTGCATCTGGTATACGTCATATCTATGCAGAGCCTGCCGTTAGCGAGGATATGTATGGCGATTTATGGGAGAATGATCCCACTGTCGTAGCGGTAAAGCCAAGTGTTGCTACTTACCGCGAGAAAACCAGACCAGGGGCGGTTGTGGATCATGCAAGCAAGCAGGCAGCGACTTTGGCAGAGTATCTTAAGCAGCGCACTGAGGAAGAGGAAATGATCAATGCTTTGGTTTCAGACAATCGCATTACAGTTGCTCAGCTTGGCTGTCAGCCGGCGTTTGTTCGTAAGACTCTATTGGGGTGGATTGGGCGTTGTATGGCAAATCCTGAAAAAATTAGCAAGACAGAGACGGGGCGACGAGTGCGTCTGATGACTTTGAGTGATCAACAGATAAGACTAGAATGCACAGATGGATGTTTGATCTTGCCGGATTTTGTTTTTGAGTTTTTAGCGTGATATCGATGGAGGAATCATTATGGCTAGTATAATTGAAAAATTTGATGATGAGGATCGAGAAGCTGCTTATTATCTATTGGAGAATTTTTGGGTGCTACGTGAAAGGCAGCCAGAAGTATATCAGTTGATTCGCGATCGAGAACAGAAACTACGCAATTATTTTTCGGATAAATGTGGATTTCAGTTTATTTTAAACCGTCAGTTTGCCAAACTAGAGAAGATTCCCGATAAACCAGAAAGCTGGATGGGAATCATGGAATTTTCCAATTGCCGGGATTATGGTTTATTATGCTGCTTATTAGCATTTTTAGAAGAAAAGAGTGTGGATGATCAGTTTTTATTGAGTGAATTGTGTGAGGCTCTATTATCCTCCTATCCGGCAGAATATGATACGCATGAAACTGTGATTCACTGGGAGAGCTATGAGTGTCGTAAATCCTTAGTGCGAGTACTAAATATGGCGGTTGAATATGGCATTGTTTCCAAAGTGGACGGCGATATTGCTGGTTTTAGCAGTAGTGCTGATAGTGAGGCACTATTTGAAGTCACGATGATGGCAAGATATTTTCTTCGGACTTATCCAAAGGATTTGTATCAGTATGGAAGTTTGGAGGAAATCCTCAAGGTTGATGGTGAAGATGAATTAACTGGGCGTAGTCGTAAACAAAGAGTATATAAGCAACTGTTTTTAACACCAGGATTTGAACGCCAAGAGGCGAAAGAGGAGGATTTTCTTTATTTGCGTAATATGCGCAATCGGCTACGCGAAGATATTGAGGATCACACCTGGTTGCGTTTTGAATTATATAAGCATGTCGCCTTGCTTACCGTGCCAACAGAAAAACGGTTTCAGATGACGACTTTTCCAGATCGAACGGGGATGAGTGCGATTATTCTTCATTTTGCCGCCGCTGTTCGTGAGTATGTCAATGGGGTGGAGAACCGGCAAAGTGAGGATGTTTTGGCCTTGACGCCGATTGAATTTGACAGGATACTCGATGGATGTCGCAAGGCGACTGGTTCAGGCTGGACAAAGGAATATAGGGATATGAGTCAAAGTAAATTGGCTCAGGAACTAGTTATGCGCTTAGCAGAATGGAAAATGGCGCGGCGAGATAAAGAACTGGATTTGATTGTGATTAGCCCGCTGTTGGTGAGGACAATCGGTGCTTATCCAGCCGATTATCGACAAACAGGAAGGGAGATGACGAACAATGAATGAAAATAAATGGGTAATGCACCGGGCAGGTTTAGTGAACTTTTGGTATTATAGTGACGAAGAATATCTGTTTGCTAATGGTAAACTGCTGCTACGGGGACTGAACGGATCAGGAAAATCTGTTACTATGCAAAGTCTGATTACAGTGCTATTAGATGGAAAGATTACGGCGAACCGCCTCGATCCCTTTGGTTCTAAGGACCGGCGCATGGAGGATTATTTGCTTGGGGAAAAGGATATAATCGATCGAGATGAACGAACCGGATATCTCTATCTTGAATATAAACGGGAAAATAGTGATCAATATCTGACCACCGGTATTGGTCTTAAAGCACGGCGCGGCGGTACTCTTGATTTTTGGGGATTTGTCATTACTGATAATCGACGGATCAAGAAGGATATTCATGTGCTGAAAACTGAATTTAGTGCGGCAGATGGGCAAGAGGAGAAAATTCCTATTACGCGCCCGGAACTAGAGCGCCTGATTGGACCGCAAGGCGGATTTGTGGTTCGCAGTCAGCGGGAATATGCGGCACTAGTGAATAAATATGTATTTGGTTTTGCCAACCTAGATTCTTATAAGGATTTAATGGAGCTTCTAATTCAGCTGCGTAGTCCTAAGTTATCAAAAGACTTTAAGCCAAGTGTTATCCATGAAATTCTTACAGAATCACTGCCATCTTTGTCAGAGGATGAATTGCGGCCGCTGTCAGATACCATTGAAAATATGGAGCAGACCAAGCAGCAAATTGCAGAATTAATGCGCGATCAGGAATCGGTAGCAAGGCTGAATCGTCAATATCGTGAATATAATGAGGTAGTACTGGCGGAAAAGGCACGAGAAATGTTACAGGCAGGTAAAGCGCAACGTAGCATTGAGCAGACCTATGTGGAGCAAACAAAACATTGGGAGAGTAAAAAAGAAGAGCTAAAAACAGAGCAAGAGCAGCGACAGACTTACATACGGGAACAGGAAGTACTGATTGGGCAAAAAGCAGAACTAGATAGCCACGATGTATTTAAGGCTGAAGTGAAAAAGCAAAGTGTAGAAAAAAATCTAAACGAGGTGCGGCAAAAACAGCGCGATAAGGAAGGAGCTTTAGCGGGTAAAAGGCAGATTGAAACTAGGGAAAAGACATTACTTGCTTCAGAGGAAGAAGCAGTTGATCAGGCTGAGACGATAATGCTAGAAGTGCTTGATGAACTTAGTGCACTTGCCGGGGAATTTTGTTTTGATGGACATGATGCTTTGGCAAAGAGTTTTGCCGATGATTATGCAGTTGGGTATGATTTTACCATTTGGAAACAAGAGCAAGGTGCTCATCAACGTAGGCTTGAGGATATTTTAGATAAAATTCGCCTTCATATGTCTGCCAAGAAGGGACAACATGAGGCGGCATTGAGTGCAGAAACTGCGCAGATGGCATTTGATCAGGCTAGAGAAGAGGCACGTAAGCAGGAACAGGACTTTTTTGACAAACGGCAAGAATTTTTAGAAAAATTATATCGTTGGATTACGGATTGCCGCGAAATATTGCCGCTAGAAGGTGCAACGATCAGCAGTGCAGCAAGTGCGGCGAAGCAACTGTATGAAGGCAGTTCTTGGAAGGATGTACAAGAGCCCATTGAACAGGTGTATAAGCAACAGGAAGATGTATGGCGACGAAACATGCTGGAACTCGATGTGCAAGAACAGCAGGTGAAACGTGAACGTCAAGAATTGGTCAATGAATTGGCGGTATGGAAGGCAAAAAAAGATCCAGAGCCACCAAGACATCCGCAACTAGAGGCAACTCGTGAAAATCTAGCGGCGTTAACAATTCCTTTTGTTCCTTTTTATGCTGCAGTAGAGTTTAAAGCAGGTGTGCCTGATTGTGAAAGGGAGAGGATTGAAGGGGTTTTGGCAGAACTCGGGCTCCTCGATGCCCTTATTGTACCGGAAAAGAGTAGAAGCAAACTGCCTGCTGGTGCGATTGACAAGGTGCTATATCCAGAACCTGCTATATTAAGCGTCACATTGGCGGACTATCTTGAACCAACGCCTCCGATTGACAGTACTGTTACTGCAGGTGATATTGATGAAGTATTGCGTAGTATGATTGTAAATGAAGCGCAGCAGCTAGGTGCGGTGATGACAGGGGCAAGTGTACCTGAGCTATCGGTTCAATATGGAACCTATCGTAGTGGGATGATAGGTGGTTGTGCACCGACGCGTGACAATGCCCTTTATATTGGCAAGGAGGCAAGGCGCAGGCATCGTGAGCAAGAAATGGAAAAAATTCAGTCGATGATTGTTACGGTTGATGAGTTGCTCAGTAGTATTATGACGCAAAAACAGGAGGTTCAAGGTCAGCTTTCGGCATTGGCAGAGGTATATCGGATTTTTCCGGTTGTGCAGTCCGTTGAGAGAGCCTATACCATTTGGCAAGATGCAATGCGTCAAGTCGCAATTGAAGAGGAAAATGCTAGCCGGAAGAATGTGATTTTGCGCGAGTTCATCAATAAGGTGCAGCTGCTTATAAATGAGCTAAGGCAATTGACAGAAGGTCTACAAATGCCTTTGTCGGAGGAGGTTTATGTTGCAGCTTGCCACCAATCATTAGAATACCGGGATGAACTTCACAAGCTAGAACTTGCCCGTCAATCCTATTTACATAGTTTAAAAAATGTGACCCAAACGAAAAGACGGTTAAGTGAAGCGATCGAAGATGTTGATGAATTAACAGGCGAATGCCTGGTACTAGCCGGTGAAATCGAAAAATTGGAGTTAGAGCTAACGCATTTGCTAGAGCTGCTATGTGAAATGGGCGCGGATGATATCCGTCGTCGCAGCGTAGAAATTATTGAGCGATTGGGGAAACTGCCGGGACTTTTGGAGCAGAAGATTGAAAACATTGCCACAATCAATGCGACCATAGAGCAGCTGGAACGAGAAATGGCGGTTTTAGCGGAAGAACGAACCTTTAGCGCACAACTTTATGCTAGTTGGTGCGAGGTGTACAAAAAAGAAGCGGCACTTAGGATGACGGTGCAAGGGGAGGAAGACGGCGAATTTGCTGATCCTAAAGAGGTACTAGCGAAGTATACTTCGGCTCAGATGCAAGACCTAGACCGGGCAAAGAATACGGAACGGCTTGGTGAAAGCTATTATCGTGAACAGGCAGTATTAGTGGAATATCGGATGGAGTTTGATGAGCTGTTTGCAGAAGAGGAAGAAGTGGCCAAGCTTACTTTGATGCGAGAGCATGATAGTTATCAACGGCGGGTACAGCTTTTGAAGCAGATTGCTCGTCGTAAACTGATTACGCTAGAGTATGATGGACGGCGTGTGAGTCCGCAGATGGCGCTTGTGTTGCTTGAACAGCGTATTGCTGAGCAACAGGCTGTGCTTTCAGAGCGGGACCGAGAACTTTATGAAGAGGTTATTATGAATAGCATTGGCCGGGTCATTAGCCGTCGTATTAATAGTGCAGAAAAATGGGTAGCACAAATGAATGAACTGATGGAAAGTCTTGATACCTCAAGTGGTTTGGCGTTTTCCCTGCAGTGGAAACCTCATACGGCTGACAAGGATGATCAGCTTGATACGGATGAATTAGTTAACCTTCTTAGAGCTGATCATCGTTTGTTAAAAGAGGATGATATTAAGCGCGTAGTGCGGCATTTCCAGTCTCGCATCGAACAGGCGAAAGTGCTAGCAGCTGCTCGGACGATTTCCTTTCAACAAGTTGTGAAAGAAATGCTGGATTTTCGGCAGTGGTTTGCATTTACATTATATTATCGGCGAGAAGGAATGGCGAAAAAAGAACTTACGAACAATGTTTTTGGTAAGTTTAGTGGCGGAGAAAAAGCCATGGCGATGTATACTCCTTTATTTTCTGCTGCTTATTCACGTTATCGAGAAGCCAAGGCTGATGCCCCGCGTGTCATTTCACTGGATGAAGCTTTCGCTGGGGTGGATGAAAACAATATTCGGGAAATGTTTGATTTGGTAGAAAAAATGGGCTTTAATTATATTATTAACTCCCAGGCTTTATGGGGTGATTATGATACGGTTAAACAACTGTCCATTTGCGAATTGGTAAGACCGAAAAACGCTCCCTTTGTAACGATCGTACGCTATTTGTGGGATGGTAGTTCCCGTCGCTTGCTTCATGAGGAGATGAAGTAATGGATGGGAATCAGGAGGTAAAAGCAAAGCAAGCAGCCAATTTTTTTCACAAACATCCAGGGTTTACTCGGCTATTTAGGTCATTAGAACGAAAATATCGCAGTCTTGGCAGAATTGGTGGCAATGTGGTATTACAAAAATTAAGTGTAGAGGAACGCCAGGCGTTATCTTCTTTTTTGCGTATCAATCTGGAAGGAAAGGATTCTCTTACGGTATCCTTTTCCCAGTTTGAGGCTGTATTGGGAGAAACTCGCTTTGGTGAAGTGGACGTGATTGCTTTACTAAAGGCCTATTGTGGTGGTGACCTATCGACTAGAGAGGAAGAACGTGTAGCGGCTGAGATGGCAAGGCAGGCATTCTTTTCTACGCTTAGGGAAGGAGTGAGCGAGCCGATTTCTTTATTATGGTTAACTCAGGTGGAAGCGAAAGCACCTGGAACTAAGCGAGCACAAGGAGTATATGAACAGGGATCTCCAGCAAATTTGGTGTCTTTTCAAATGATAGTATCGGCGCTTGGTCGTTTGCCGACAGAGTATATGCGGTTACCGTTATTTGCTTATCAGATTATGGGTCAGCCCCACGGGTTTGATGGTGATACTGTAGTGGGTAGAATGTTCTTAGAAGCGCTGCGGCTTATATGTCCGGAATCCGTGGAGGGCGGAGAAGGAGTTACTGCGGTTGAAATGGAAGCGGAACTGCTATATCACTTCAAATTGTTACGAGATGATTTGCTTAATTTTGTGACTTGTGCAGGGATTTTCGCCTTTTATCAACAGGAAGAAAACAAAGAAACTCTTTATTGGCGACAAGCGTGGGAAGATGGCGCAGTGCTGAATGTGCCGTTACGGGAACTGGTGAAATATGCTGCGCTTCTCCCGGCGTGTAACGATCATAAGAATCGAGAGAAAAAGGTATTTATCGTAGAAAATTCAGGGGTATTTTCAGCGTTAGTGGATCAAGCTGCCGGGCAGGGGAATTCCCTGCCACCACTCGTTTGTCTACACGGACAGTTTAAACTTGCTTCTTGGGTGGCGCTCGACAGGCTGGTTGCCGGCGGCTGCACCCTTTATTATTCTGGTGATTTTGATCCGGAAGGACTACTTATGGCGCAGCGGCTTATAAAAAGATATCCTGGTGTCGCGCGGCTATGGCACTATAGTGCCATAGATTATAATCTCAGTCTTAGCAGTCGTGATCCAGCTTACCACTCAGAATCCATTAGTGATAGTCGAATCAAGCAACTCGATGGACTGATCATTCCCGAACTTTGTGCCATTGCCGATGCATTACGGGCGAAACGATATGCTGGCTATCAAGAAGCACTGATTGAGCAATTAGCTGATGATTATGCTGCTTGTTTGGTTGAGGAATGACCCTAGCCGGAATAATCAGATACATAATTACAACCTACGTTAGATGATGCGGAGAATAGATAGTGTATTCTCCGCATTTTTTGCGGAGAATAATATTGATTATGCGGAGATTATCGCTTATAATATCCGCAGGAGGTGCGGAGAATGACTGTTTATATCTATCAACTGCCAGAATGGCCACAATTTTACTGGGATTATAAATTTTTAAGTGGGCAACTTGCTAGTGTGCGTCATAAGCAAGGACGTCTTGTTGGCCGTATGGAATCATTGGGCTTTTCGCTTTGTACAGAGACTAGTTTACAGACGTTGACATTGGACGTTTTGAAAAGTAGTGAAATTGAAGGCGAAAATCTAGATAAAGATCAGGTTCGATCGTCGATTGCACGGCGTCTTGGCATAGAGGTTGCGGGAATGGTTCCGTCTGATCGAAGTGTAGATGGAGTAGTTGAGATGATGCTCGATGCCACGCAAAATTATGATAAGCCACTAACGAAAGAAAGATTATTCGGATGGCATGCTGCCCTATTTCCTACAAGTTACAGTGGGATGGTAAAAGTAAATGTTGGTTGCTGGCGTGATGATAAAAAAGGACTTATGCAAGTTATATCAGGTCCTATTGGACATGAATGGGTACATTATGAAGCGCCACCTGCTGAGCTACTTGAGGTAGAAATGGCAAAGTTTTTGGAGTGGGTCAATCTGGATTCTGATGTAGATATGGTTTTAAAGGCGTGCATAGCCCATCTTTGGTTTGTAACGATTCACCCTTTTGAGGATGGTAACGGACGGATTGCTCGGGCTATTGCGGATATGTTTTTAGCACGTTCTGAACAAAGTCCACAGCGATTTTATAGCATGTCAGCGCAAATAAGGCTTGAGAGGGATGCTTATTATGATATGCTGGAAGAAATGCAAAAAGGGGCCTTAGATATTACAGAGGCTCTAGCTTGGTTTTTGGGGTGCTTGAATCGTGCGTTTGATGGAGTTGAAGTTATATTGACTGATGTATTGCGCAAAACGCGTTTTTGGGAAAATTACGCCAATGTAGAGCTGAATGATCGTCAGCATTTGCTACTCAATAAGATGCTAAATGGTTTTGAAGGGAAGCTTACTTCAAGCAAATGGGCTAAAATTGCAAAATGTTCACAGGATACAGCAGCACGCGATATTAACAAATTAATTGAGTTTGGAATTTTAATAAAAGATAGTGGTGGTGGACGCAGTACTAGTTATTCTTTAGTTGAGAATTAAAATTGTATATGATGGTAATTTCAAGGTTTCGTGGCTTCGGCTTCGGAGCCTATTTTGTTTTGTATAGTAACTATACTACAATCAGTCTACTTTCATAACGATTGCGACTTATTGCAAAGTTGGCAGTCCTTGTTTACGGAACGCCCAAAGTTTTCATTCATGTCTTTGAACATTGCTTTTTTCACTTCAGGCTTTAATATTTTTTTCTAGAATGCCTTTCAATACTTGAATATCCAAATCTTGTTCCGCAACAATCCATTTTAACCTGATATTCTCCTCTTCTATACTTTTTAATCGTTTTAGCTCGGTTATCTCTAGGCCGTCATATTTTGACTTCCAATTGTAATACGTAGCATCGCTGATATCATTTTTTTGACAGGTTTCTACAATTTTAATCTAAAATTTTCCTAAAAAGCAGGGGATATTTGGTTATTAATTGAAAGTAATCATAGTATACCTTAGGAGGTAAAATAAGCGTTTCATACAAAAAACTTTCAAATTACTTATAGGCTGAGACGTGAAGAAGAAACGTTTTAAGTAACTGGCATCTATTAGAAATATAGCAATAACCAAATTAGCAAATGATGAGATTGTTACAGTAGGAGTTATCGCTAAAATTTATAGTGCTTTGAATTGCAAGATGGATGATATTGTAGAAATCCTTTCTGAATCAGACAAATACGGTAAGTGAGGAACATTTTATGGCTAAGATGATAGATGTAAGGCCTTCATATAAAGGTGAAGGCAAAGTGTGGGATTGCTTGGAACAATATCTTCCCAATGATACGGTCGTATACAATCAAAGAGAAATTAATGGGAGAGAATATGATTTTTGCGTAATGACAGAAAATCTCGGAATTATTGTCATTGAAGTAAAAGGATGGTTAGCAGATAGAATTAAAGTCAACGGTGTGGATGATATCGAAGTTGGAGGCTATGACAAGCCGCAGGGTTCGCCAAAAAAACAGGCAAGAGCATATAGATTTGCTATATTAAACAAAATCAGTGCCAAGTATAATGTGAGCCCATTAGTTCTTGATATGGTTTGTTATCCATTTATTTCAAAAGAAGAATATATTGAAACTAATTTGAACATTATTTCAGAAGAACAATACACTCTATTCAAAGAAGATATTGAAAATGGAGAAATTTTAAATAAAAAGATTCAGCAGGTATATAGTGCAAACAGTGTTATTCCACACTCAGACTTTTCTTATGAGTTAATGTTGCGTATTAGGAGAAATCTTGAGCCAGGACTTAAAGACCTTACTGAAGAAAGAAGAGTATTACCATATTCGTTATTGAAAGTGTTTCCAATTGGTATTTCGAAAGCAGAAATAGAACAGTTGATAAATGAATATTTTGCAGGAGTTAAGAACATTATTTTCGTAGGGAAACCAAAAGACTATGAAAATATTATTAGCTCGTTAAATGATGCTCTAAAGAAACACAATATTGATTATAAAAAGAATAATTTGTATGTAGGATATGAAAAGGGAATACCGGGAAATTATGATAAGGAATGCTTTAAAATATTCAATTTTGAGCTGTACTATATTAACTCTCTAGAAAACAAGTGCACTGATAATGTATGTGTTCAGGAGGGAGCAATCACCCCTCTTATTTCTAATGCATTAAAAAGATTATCGGTATGTTCGTCTTTCAATTTACAGCAATATGAGATTGAGCACGCAACTACTATTCAAGACATTTTAGTAGAAGCAGGTGCTGGTACAGGAAAAACATTTTCTATGGTATCTAGAATTGCATACTTATGTAATAAAGAGAACGACGCTATCTCAAATATTGCGGAAGAGATAGCAATGGTTACCTTTACAAACGATGCTGCTATTAATATGAAAAAACGATTAAAGCAGATGTTTATTAATTATTTTATACTTACAGGTAAGGAGAGATTTTTAAAATTTGTTGAAGATATTGATCGTGCAAATATCTCAACAATTCATAAGTTTGCGATTGAAATACTGAGAGGAGAATCTTTATACACCGGTTTGGGGACGAATTTTAGAATATCATCTAACGAATATGACAGGGGAAAGGTATATGATATTTTCCTTGAGAAATTCTTGGATGATATGGAAGAAATTAACTCTAATTTTGCAAATGAACTTCCATTCCCTATCTATGACTTAAAAAAGAAAATAATGAATGTTGCAGATCGTCTGTTTGATAAGAGTATTAATTTCGAACAAATTAAGCGCGCAGAGATGGGATCTGTTGTAGAAAACAATGTTCCGTATTTCAATGATTTGCTTGTCAAAGTTGTATTTCCGGCTGAGGCAACATATCTTAAGATGATGAAAAATAGTAATAATGTTGATTTGAAAGAATGTTTAATTGAACTTGGCAAAATTCTTTCGAGTGGCTGTGATAAGCTTGAATCTTTGCATCTTAAATATTTGTTCATTGACGAATTCCAGGATACTGATGATGTTCAGATCGATGTGTTCCGAAAACTTCAAAGATCTATCAATGAAGATTGTAAGCTATTTGTTGTAGGTGATTTAAAGCAAAGTATCTATCGCTTTAAAGGAGCAAAATTAAATGCTTTTCAAAGACTTCAAAACGGTAAAGAAAATGAATGGAGTAAACATATACTCAATAGAAATTATCGTACAGATGGAAGATTGTTAAAGCTTTTTAATGAAGTATTCGTAAAGATGGGAGCTCAGAATAGACTTCCATACTCAGCTGAAAAAGATCAACTGGTTAGTGATGTTCTTTCGGATGCGAAGGAAGATGAATTGTTTGTTAGCTTGCCATGTCATGGTAAAGATAGTGAAAAAATTCTTGAGTTGCTAAATGAAACAATTACAACTGAAAAGGAAAAAATTGAGAGTTACATAAAGGAGAAGCAGCTCAGTAAAGAAGAAAGAACAATTGCAATTTTAGTTAGGAGTAATTGGCAAGTTGAAAATGTTGTAAGTGCAGTTGCTAAAAAGGATATCATTATTGATATAAATACAGGTGGTGATCTTTTTCAATTACCTTCAACCTTAGATCTTTATAAGTTCGTGTTAGCACTTAGTCACAATACAAGTCCTGTATACTTAATCAATTTCATAGAATCCAACTATACTAATCTTAAGTTGGACTATCAAAAATTACATGGAATGTCCGTAAAAGAGAAATTGGAAGAACTGATAAATATATTGAATAAATTCTTTGATAAAAGATTAGGAATGACTTGGAATTCTCTTTTGGCAGAGGTTTATAGCCAGCCGATTTTATATGTTCTGAAAAGAATATTTGATGTTTTACAACCTTGGGAAACACATAGCTCTGTTCCTGATAAGCAGAAAATGTATATAGCAAATTACGAATATTTATTAGAAAGAATGATTAAGTTCTCAAGGATTGATGCATTAACATTGAATCAGGTTATTGAATACTTGGGAATTAATATTTTGACAGGGCAGCAACAACTTTCGAGATCAACAGAGGTTAAGGATGAAGGAGTTCATATTATTTGTACAACAGTACATAAATCAAAAGGATTAGAATATGGAACTGTCATCTTGCCATATACGTTTGAAGATATAAGCGACACTAAGAAGGTTAAGCTTGAAGCAAACTATAATGATAACAAGTTTTATTATACGGTTCTATTTGAGAATGGAATTCGAGAGAGAAATTCAAATTACAGTGAGAGTAAAGAAGTTGCTGAACGGGTTGCTGAAGAGTCTAGAATTCTTTATGTTGCACTTACAAGAGTAATACGAAGATGCATCTGGATTAATAATATCGACAGTGCACCACATATAAGCTGGGCTTCGTTACTGGAGGGTGAAAATGTCAATTGTAATATATACATATCATGACCCATATAGACTAAAAGAAAATAAAGAATTGTGGAAAGAAATATCTTCATGTCCATATTTTTGTGTATCTCAGACTCTTGTAAATGGATTGAAATCTGTTTATGGAGGAAATTTTCAAATCGGAAGAGTAACAACTATAAAAAGACTAATGGATTCATTATATGAGTATTGGACCGGAACAGCTTGTGCGGTTAAACAAAATGCAGATATTGATAATATCATTGTAAATTCTGGGGCAGAAACAGGATTAACAGATAATGAACTTGAGAATATCAAAAAATCATTCCTATTTAATCGTAATGAGGTTTTTAGTAGTATTCGAACAATGTTTGAATTAAGAATGGATCCTCAAAATATTGTAGAAGAATATTTAACTCCAGAGCAAAAGTATATTGTATTAGTATTTAAGAAGATTATTGCTTCTGAAAAAGAAAAGGATTTTATACTTAAGGAGAACTTCGAGGAAGAAGAGATAAATCAAGCTATTGTAAAAGCAATGACCAATGCAAAAGATAATTCTTATTCTAAAGGCGAAGTTGAAGTTGATGTCTTGGATCATATTGTAATTCAAGGGGTACATCAGTTTTCTCCATTAATGTTAAGAACCATAGAAGAGATAAGCAAATATAAAAAGGTAATTTTGCTGTTCAATTATCAAGAACAATATAAGAATGTATATCAGACCTGGGTAGATATATATTCAGCTTTTGATTGCAAAATTATAGATTTCAAAGGTGAGGAATTCCATTCTACAGACATTAGATCTGCTAGTTATGAAGGTCATGTGCTGGCTCAAAACATTGGAAAACTTCTAAATGGAAGAAAAGAAGATATATCAGTAAACAAACCATATGAAATCATTGAATTTGACAATATGACAGAATTTGCAGGATATGTTGCTAGACTGTTTGAGACTGCAACGGAAAAGGATCCAGCACATCCTATGGCTGCAATGAATGAGCAAATATACGCAGCAGATAGTTCAGCAAATGATATTCTGAAGGTATATTTCCCAGAACAATTCGGTGAAAGACAATTTTTGAATTATCCATTAGGACATTTCTTTATTGCTATTGCGAATATGTGGGATTCTGAAACGAATGGCATTGTGATTTCAGATATTAATGATATCAGAGAGTGTTTAAGTGCAGGAATTCTTGAAGAAGAAACACCTGGAAGATTAGTGTCAACATTTGGGAAAATGAAGGCATTGTTTGAAGGATGTATCTCTGTTGATGATATGCTTTCAAGAATTAAGAAAGTAAAAAAGAATAGGAAGTTCTTGTCTGATGATAAGAGACAAGAATATGTTGGACATATTTCATATTATGCAGTTTCAATGTATGAAATGAAGGAATTGGAGTCTGCTTTAAATGATTTAGAGGACTTGGCCTCGTTCTTCTATGAAGATTTTGAAAAGAGACCAAATAATTTCAAGGCGTTTTATAAAAGACTCAAGAAATATCTTCAAGAGGAAATATTAGAAGATAGAGAGTTAGGAGAAGAATTCCTGGATATTATCAATAGGGTTTTGAGTAGGTTAGATGAGGTAGAGAATATTGATGCTTCGGCATCATTTGAATGTTTAAAGTCAACAATGTCATTGTATTTTGTTCAAGAAACAAAACCAGGAAAGAGTGCAAACTGGATTGTACGAAACTTTGAACAGATTGATGGTGATGTTTTGCGAACTACTAATGAGAAAGAAAATAGAGTTTTACATTTTGCTTGTTTAACGGATGAAGATATAAACTCAGTTAAGCAGAGAGCGTTTACTTGGCCTTTAACGGATGATTTCTTTGAAGTTGCACAAAACCCTGTAGATTGGAAGTACCAGGTGTATGTAAAGGCACGAAAAGAATATAAGAACTTTAAGCGCTATGCACTGATTTATGGATTGGAGTTTAACAGAGGAAAGTATAAATTGAGTTTTGTTAAGCGAGATGGAGATCAGGAGCGAGAACCATATTATCTTTTGAAGATTCTTGGAATTAATAAAGAGAGAAATATTGATAGAAGAATAAGAACTAGACTAGAAGATGTTTCAGATATTCAGTTTAGCAAGGGTGCCTCAGGAAAATATACTACATATGACTATTATAGATATAAAATCTGCAAGCAAAGATTCTTAATGGAAACTCTCACAGAGGGAAGTACTGTTTACAAGGATAAATTTCTTCTAGCCAAGTATCTAGAAGTTTGGGTGGAAAATGAGACAAAAGAGAGTATGCAGGGTTTACCTTGTAGTGAAATCATTTTATTAGAAAAATTAAATGAAGTATATGATGAACTAAAGAAGTATTTTCCATTCACATTAAATGTTAATCGAATTGACATTATAAATAATGTGAGGAATAGGCTCAATAAAGAGAAGTCATTTGCTGTTCTTACTGAAGATAATCGAAAATTTATGATGATACGAGAATTTTTTATATATAAACAGTTAAAGGATCCAAGAAAGTTTAATCAGGATGTATTAAAAGACAAGTTCCCGGATGTTAATCAGGATAAGATAGATCAAGATTTGGCAGAAGACATTCTCAGAGAAGCAAAATTCCGTAGTGATACGAATTTATGGTGTAAGTATTGTACTAATCGTGAGATATGTGTGGCATATTACGCACATATTGAATAGAAATATGGAGGCCGAATATGCTTAATACCAAAATGTATATTAGATGCCCTGTCGATAAAGAAAGCGTAAATGAACCACGAATCTTTGTATGTGGGCAAATAATAAAAGTTGATCAATTTAAACGTACTGTATCGGTCAAAATTCATGATCCATTTGGATATCTAATATTTTTTGAGGATTTACCAAAAGGAACAATTGAACTTCCTGAGGGGAGTGTGGATAGATGTAAACTGTTTATTGGATCTATTGTTGTATATAAAAATACAAACCATAAAATTCTGTCGTGTCAGAAGAGTACAAACGAGTACTACTATTATTATGTTCAGAATTTAGAAGATAAAAGCATGGTTAAAGTATCTGAGAGTGATATTGTTGCTTCTTTCAATAATGGACAAGTTGATCCATGTACACAGCTCAAGAAATATGAGTTTCAAAATCCGTGCTGGTATTTAGGTAGAGCTGTTGTATTTAAAAGTATGAACGTCCTTGGAACCGCAATATATGGATTTAAAGAATTAGCAGGTTCAAAAATGTATTTGATGCCTCATCAGGTAAATACAATTATGAGATGCCTTCAAGAATCACCATGCAGATATATGCTTGCTGATGAAGTTGGTATGGGCAAGACCGTTGAGGCAATATCTGTATACAAAGTTTTTGCAATGAATCAGAGTAATACAAAAGCTCTGGTCATTGTCCCTCAGGCATTAAAAGCACAATGGATTTCGGAATTATTATTAAAGTTTAATATTCCTAATGGTATTGGAGCAAATAATAATTCCCTTGAGGTAAGAACCCTTGAGGAAATAAAAGACAATGAGATAAAGATAAGATGGGATTTCGTGATCGTTGATGAGGTTCACTCATATTTATTTTCAAGAGATGAATATGAAAAACTTTATCTTATTAGTAAATTTGCAAAGAATATTCTTTTACTGAGTGCAACTCCTGTACAGCAAAAAAAGGAAGAATATTTATATTTGCTTAGACTATTATTGCCTCAAAAATATGATTTATATACTGTTGAGAAGTTTAGTAAGTTAATAAACATGCAAAGTAAAATAATACAAAAGACAGCTTTAATTCTAGATGATCTAGGCGATTATGAAGAAGAAATAGAAGCTGTTTTGAAAAAAAATGGAGATGCGCATAAATCAGAGGAGTGCAAAGAATTATTTGAAGAAATTCATGATGATTTGGAAGAAATCTGTGATGATTTAAATGATCAAAAACTTACTGAATTATTTGAGCAAATCGTATATGGTGATGCTGATTTGGGAGTTTATGCTATTAAAGTTATTATTTCATATATTTGCAGTAACTATCAGATAGAGAGTAATATAATCAGGAATAGAAGAAAGATTCTTGAGTCGGAAGATGAAGAAGAACAGTTAATGGCTACAAGAGATCTTGTAGAGATAGAATATTCTGCAGATAATGAAAAGAATTTGTATGAACACCTAACATATAATGAACTTTCGAATTGGATAATTAGAGGTCTTGAGGATGAATCTCTCAATGTGGAACTAGATATTAAACCATTATTATCTAGTTTCTTCAGCTCTCCATGGGCATTTTATAAGAGGATTGTTAAGGCTAATGCTGACGAATCCATATTAGAGAATGCTAAGAGATGGGTGGAAGCAGAGCAGTATAATATTGAGCATATTGAGGATATCTTAAATGATCCAGATCAATATAGTGATTGCTATTCATCAAGATTAGTAGTGGTTTTAAATGCACTATTTGATGAGTTATATGACAAAAAAATAGTATTGTTTACAAATCACAAGGAAACATTTGACGCATATAGAGAAGCATTATCAAAGGCGTTCCCAGAAGAAGAGATTAGTTTCTTCGGTGCAGATATGGGCACAGATGCTATTGAACTAAATGCATATAGATTTCAAACACAGTCTGAATGCCGAATAATGTTATGCGATTTTACTGGTGGAGAAGGTCGTAACTTCCAGTGCGCGGATTATATTATTCATATAGATTTGCCATGGGATGCAAGCGCAATTGAGCAAAGAATAGGTCGACTAGATCGTTTAGGAAGAGATATGTCTCGGCCGGTTGTATATTCGGTTGTGGTTCATACAAAAGATACTTTTGAGGAAGCCTTGTTTAGTTTCTTTAAAGATGGTTTACAGATATTCAATCAATCTTTAAGTGGAATGGAAGTCATCATGAAAGACATAAATGACGAGATTATTTCTGCTATCAAGGGAGACTTTAAGTATGGTCTTTTTGAACGTATTCCTAAAATTATAAAATTAGCTAATTCAATGCGAGATATAATTCGAAAAGAACAAAATTTTGATGCGGCAGGTTTTATTTATAGGCCATTATATGCTGAACTTAGAAGATTAATAGAATATTATGCTCAAAATGAGAATGAGTTATTTGCTACGACCATGTCAAATTGGGCTAGTTTGGCAGGACTTCATGGAAGTGTGAATAAGTCGGGTGAAATAGTTTATTCTGCAACATCATTCTCGCCTAGATCCGCTATCAATTCTCAATTAATACCTCCGCGCTGGAATGATTATCTAAATTCTGAAAAAAATAAGTTTTTGACTAATGTTCAGACATCATATGATAAGAGCATTTTAAGAAAATCTCAAGATAGAGCAATACGGGGGACATTTTCGAGAAAACTTGCAATTGAAAATGATTATTTGCATTTTTTTGCACCTGGGGACGAAGTCTTTGATTGTATAGTTGATAATGCAATGAATTCTTGTAAGGGATGTGCAAGTGCTTTTGCAGTGAAGAGTAGAATTAGTTGGTGTGGATTGGTATTTACATGGTCAATTGCTCCTAATAATGTTTACATGTTTGATAATGGGGTTTCTTTATATGCAATGAGTCCATATAGAAATTACCTGCTATCTGAACAGGTAGTCTCACCAGTTTCTATATCAAATGAAGACGCTTTGGAAGATGAAGAAATTATTAGAGAATATTTATCAATAATTAATAGGGGATTCATTACATCAAAGACTGTTCATTTAGGCAAGCGAAGTAGAGAAGCAATATTCTTAAAAGATGAAATTGAGGGACGAAATATAGATTGGTTTAAAGAAAAGTACGGTGGGGAAAATTGGCAAGAGTTTGTAGCTTCTTCAAGAAAAGAATCTTACAGTAAGGCACTAGAGGTATTTAAGAGAAGATCCAATATCAAAGGTGCTAGAGAAGAAATGGAACGGGTCTTATCTGCACGTGTAGCAAATAGTGAATATTATGGATTAAACGATGAAGGAATTGTGGAACTCAAAGAAACTCAGCAAGTGATTCTGGATGCAATTAAACGGCCAAAGATTCATCTGGAATCAGCAGCTTTTGTAATGATGATTGGAGCTAATGATGAATAAGGATTTAATTACATATCAAGTAAATCAATATTTGAATGATGAGATAGATTCTATTCAAATAGATTTTGAGTGTGGTGTAAATGCAAAAGAAAGTTTTTATCTAAAAACCGTAAAACGTTTAGTAAAAGCGCGTTCATTATATCAATTAAGTAGAGAGTATAAAAATGATTATACTCTCGCGCTACGAAATTATTTACTAACATTTGATACATCTGCAGCAATTAATGAAGATGAATTCTTGCAAGGAAATGAATATGGAATAGCTTATGATGACATCGAGCAAAAATATTTCGCATCATTTCAGATACCGGCTTATGTGAATAAAAAGTTTGTAAGTGAAGCATTTATGAAAAATGTGGAAGAACAACAAAAAGGTGATGAGAGTAATCTCATTTCAGATCCTATGATTCGGAATTTGACTGGATATTCACATTTTAAATCATTGGATCAGAAACTTGCAGTATATGGAACTTTAAATACGCCAGATGGATATACGACACTGGTTTCATTACCAACTGGTGGCGGGAAAAGTTTAGTAACACAGACTATTTCATATCAGAAGAATGGATTAACAATTGTAATTGTACCAACTGTTTCACTAGCAATTGATCAAGAGAGAGTTACCAAAAAGGCAATTAAAAAATCCAATAATGAAAATGAAATATTTTCATATTCAAGTGGTGTTAATGCAGGGCCTATATTAAAGGCTATAAAGGATAAGACTGCTAAAGTATTATTCATTTCACCAGAAGCACTGCTGGAAAATCAAGGGTTTGTAGATGTCATAAAGGACGCGAATGAACATAGATATCTTAAAAATATAGTGATTGATGAGGCTCATATTGTTGTGGATTGGGGCGCTGCATTTAGAGTTGATTATCAATGTTTAGAGTCATGGAGAAATTCACTATTAAGGACCAATCCATCACTACGAACGATACTCTTATCTGCAACCTTTGAGGATAAGTGCATAGAAATACTACGAAATTTTTTTGAAGTAAATAATCGGTGGATTGAGATTAGATGTGATGCGTTAAGACATGAACCTCGATACTGCGTAGTAAGAGCAAGAAAGAAGAAAGAAAAAGAAGATAATATAGTCGAATTAGTAAAAAAACTACCGTGTCCGATGATTATTTATGTTGCCCGACCATCGGATGCTGACCATATTAGAACGTTATTATCGGATTCAAAAATTAATAATGTAAAGACGTTTACTGGCTTAACAGGTACTGCTCAAAGAAAAAAAATGATTGATGAGTGGGTAGATGACCAGTTTGAAATAATGGTTGCGACTTCTGCATTTGGAGTAGGCGTGGATAAAAGTGATGTTCGAACTGTAATCCACACATATATACCACAAAATGCCAATGCATATTATCAAGAATTGGGGAGGGGAGGTCGAGATGGTTTACCATGCCTTAGTATCATGTGTTTACATCCTGAGGATTCAACAATTGGACGGGATAGAATCAACAAAAGAGTTCTTACACCAGAAAAGATAATTGGTAGATGGGATAGTCTCTATAACAATGCACGATCTGTTAGATTGAATAATCGTGTGTTTATTGATACCTCAATTAAGCCTAATTATGCTACCGACGATGAATTTGATGATTCGCCTACTAGTGAAGCAGATATGAAGTGGAATATATATGTGCTGCTGTTCCTTAGAAGATATAATATGATACGAATACTCGAAGTTAAAATTGAAAGTGGACACTATATGGTCTTGATTGAAATAATTGATGATCGATTACGAGTCATTGATGATATCCTCAATGATCATGTAAAGGTAATAAGAGAAAAAGAGTGGGATTTTTATAATTCTTCTTATAATCTGATATCAAATGCAGTTAAAAGTAATTGTAAAGATTGTATATCGGAATTGTTTTATGAAACATATTCTAAGGTATATGAATATTGTGCAGGGTGTAATGCACATCATTCACCAATTATTGGAGATACACATAAGTTTCCGTTGAAAAATCGAGTAGATAACCGCTTAAGATCATTGACGGATGAACAGCTGCTACCATTTGGAGAATGCAATGAAATGGTTGTCATAGCAAATGAAGATGAAAGAGGAGAATTGGTGAATAAATTAGTCGATAAGGGAATTTCAATGCTAATTGTCCCAGATAAATTTAGCCAATCAGATGAAATATTGCAAATAGATACTAAGAAAAACATTTTAATAGTCGGGATGGATGATGCATATAAGTTATTGAATGCTCATGGTTATTTTTATCTTTCTGGCTTAGTGGCTGTTATTTATCCAGATGATGAAAAAGACGTGGGGCGACAATATGTTGTAATAAAGAATAATTTGTGCGGAAAGCCTTTAACAAAAGTGATTCATATTATTAAAAGGAATGCATATGTTACAGAGGCTGGAAAAACGTTTGTGGAATTAGTTGATGGGCCTAGTTTATTCCCTAATGTTTTATATGCATAGAAAGGATAATTATGTTTAAAGATAAAATGATTACGACTGCTATTCCTGAAAGGATTTATGTGTTATGCAAGATTGTTGAAAAAGAGCCGATAGCATCATCTGAATTGAAAGAAAAAATGGAACCTGAATTTTTAGGGAATGGTTCTGTATATTTTAATGACTACAGAAACGCAGCGGAGGAGCTTGGGCTAATTACTATTTCAGATAATCTGATTTCACTTGCAGTAGATAGCAAAGTGGTTAAAAATATTGAAAACATGAGGAAATATATCAACACAAGATTGGAAATGCTTAATAAAAGTCAGTTTTATCTAGTAACAAATGCCTATTTTGAAAAAGATAGTGAGATTTTCAAGGAAGATAAAAATATTGCTAATTTAGGACCTCTATTTACTGAGATGACAAGGAATCCTGTAGACGCAACTGCCATGCGTGCCTGGCGATTCTGGGCGTCTTTCCTTGGCTTTGGATATCTCCAAGATATGTTTATTATTCCAAATGCTAATGTCTTTCTTTGGGATATTATTTGTAATTCTTCATTAGAAAAAGGAAAAATCTATTCTATAAGTGAGCTTGTAAATGCAATTACACCTATGGGGAATATTGTTATTTCTGATTCTTTAAGCAAGAAATTTAATTATGGCGTATCCAATGGATTAAGAACATTGCACGATGCCAGAAAAATAAAGATGGAACACATATTGGACCAAAAAGATATATGGACTTTGTACCCCTTGAAAGCATACTCAAATGATTCAACTATTACACACATCACCATTTTATAGAGAGGAGAGGTTGTTTTATGAATTCTGAAATAGTAAAGGAACGAATTTCATATGTAGCAAGACCAGATTCAATTACCTCATCCGAAGGTGACTTTTTGGCAACGCATGTAGCTGTAAAAAAACTTAAGGTTTTAGAGAAATTTAATATCGCACCAAGTGGAGGGAAATCCTTTTCAGAAGAAGATATATTTAAGCAATACATTAGCAATCCAGAGAATAAACATCAGTTTATTACAGTGTATGGTCAGAGTGGAACGGGAAAATCACATTTGATTAGATGGTTCGAGGCTCGTTATAAACAGAATAGAGCCAAGGATGAAGTAATACTGTTCGTTAGACGTAGCGATAATACATTGAAGGGAACGATACGTCAACTTTTGGAGAAATCTGAGATTCAGGAAATTAGCAATAAAGATGTTTATGAGCGGTTGGTAAAAGCTGCGGCATTAGTAGAAGAAAACAAACTGAAAGGTCTTATATATCATAACTTTATTGTTGAAATCGATAATGATTTAGATGAACATGATATAAAGTTAGGAAATGTAATGAAGAGAAAAATTGTTGCATTTCTTAATAATGAGATAGTACAGAATTTTCTCCTCTCAAAAGATGGACCGATAGAGAGGATATATTCTAAGATTGCGGAACATTCTATCGTAGATAGAGATACGATTGCTCAGTTTGAAAAAGAAGATTTTCTTGTTACTCAAGATTTATATGAAAGTATTCAAAGAGCAGGTGGAGATAGAAAAGCAGCAAAACTGGCATTAGAGCTTCTTTCAGATGAAAAAGGCTTAAAAACGGCTAAGGAAATTGCAGACTATCTGAATCAGTTCAAAAATGATGTAATTCAAAGATGTGCTGGTATTGAGCCAGGTGATTTTAAGCAGATTTTTTTAGAGATTCGTAAGGAATTATATCGTTTGGATAAAAAAATGACATTGTTTATTGAGGATATAACATCTTTTACAGGAGTAGATACAGCGCTTTTAGATGCTTTAATTGAAGAACATACAGGAAAGAGAGAAGGCGAAAATCTCTGTAGAATTTCTTCTGTTGTAGGTACTACAAATAACTATTTACAAAATAACTTTAAAGATAACCATAAGGATCGAATTACAAAATACATTTACATTCCTAGTGATGTATTGGATGAAGACGGGTTGTATGAGTTTGTTGCTAGATATGTTAATACAATGTCTCTTTCTGAAGATAGTATTTCTGATTGGGTTGTAGGACATGCTAATCCAGAAGATTACCCAGTTCATGATGTTGTCGAGGGCAAGAACTGGGAATATATAAATGTGGGATATGGTAAAAAGATTAACATATACCCTTTTACTAAGAATAGTATTTTATATTTTTATCGAAATGCATTAGATAAAGGTCATCAGACACCTAGATACATAATCCGGGATATTATTGAGCCTGTAGTAAGAGATGCAATTTTTAATAAGGATAATTTTCCAAACATAAATATAAAATTTGTAAATATTCATACCACATTAAATCAGCGAATACGTAATCAGATAAGTGATCAGGCTTCTATAGATAGATTGTTGAAGTTTATGACTGTTTGGGGAAATGGAACTTCGGATCAGTATGAAAAAGGTGGAAAGACATATATTTCAGCAATTCAAAAAGAACTGTTTGATGATTTTAATTTCCCAGTCATTCAAATGGATGTTGTAAAAGCTCCGGATTCAATGCCAACACCAGTTATTTCAACTAATTCTGCAAATCCGGTTTCACCGGAACCAAGTGCTAGAGATCTTAATAATGATATTTCGGCAGCAAAAATTAAGAAAGTGAATGACGCTAGTACACTGTTAACTAAATGGACGAATGAAAAGAAAATTGATATTTCAGCAACAGTAGGAGCGGCAGGTACCGTCCGTTCTGCAGTATATGATGAAATTCCAAATTATATTTTCACTGCAATTAATTGGCAGGTTGAAGGCATCACAATGGACAATGCAAAAAAGGTAAAAGATTCTGCATTGCTCTTTATTGCCTTAGAAGGACAAACGAAAAATGAAGGACTTTATACTCTACCTGCTGATTGGAATAGCATAAATATTCTGTTGGCATTTATTCGATGGAAGGAATTTGGCAATAAAAGTTGGAATTATACGGATGCTGACTTTGATGCATATTTGATTACAACATGGACTGAGTCAATTAAGAAAGCGCTTGTAAAAAAGGTTGCAGAGTATAAAGATGGTGAAGAATCACGATATATTGAAGCCGTAGTTACGGCCGAAATGTACAGAACGATACTGGCGGGAGAGTTTAGAGAGAAAAGTTTGAAAAATTTTAATACGCAAGTGCTTCTTGCTAGTAAGCCTAATAAAGCAATAAACAATTCACACTGCAATGAATGGAAATCCTTATTAAGTGTGATGGCTCAAAAAAGTGCTGATGTAAATAATCAGCAAAATGTAAGAAGATATTTTAATATTAGCCAAGCTGGTGCGAGCTCTATTATAGTTTTGGACGCACTATTACTTTCGAAAGTTTTTGGAAAAGTAAAAAGGAATAAGCTTATAATTGAGGCTGAAGAAAAGCAAATCAATGATAAGATAAAACAGCGTCATGATGCATATGTTTACCTTAATGATATTGAAGAACGATTAGAAAGTGTCGCTAAAGCAGAACTTGCTGCCGGGAAAGAACAACTTCAAAAAATATACGATGCTTTTGGAGATGATGAAATTGGAGAAGATGAGATCAAAGAATTTGTTACGAGAGTAAAAAAATTCTTTGAAGAAGCTAATAAATCACAGATTAATATAAAAGAGATTTCTCTTGCTGGAATCAAAAATGTTGCTCAACTTGAAAAAGCAATCTCCGATATTTCAGGTGTAATAGATGAAGAAGATCCACTTACACTTATTATGGCTTTCTCAGGTGATCCAATTACAACGGTTAAGCCGTTTGTTGAGATAATAGAAAATCTTAAAAAGGAAGTTGCTAAAGCTAATACAATTGTAGAGGCTAAAAAAGCTGCTTTAGGATCTGACTGGGGAGATATTGCTGAGGAGAACAGATATTCATCAGAATTACAAAGTATTAATATAAGCAAGGCAAACCTTGAAGGGATGGTGAATGCATGATTTTCGATGATTTAGTGAAGACCACAAAAGACATGCAGGATCTACAAAAAAAAAATGCAATACAAAAAAATAAGAATCTGCAGGAAGCAACGGATACAAAATATCGTTTGTTACTAACACAGGTAAATTGTTTTATTGCTACAATTAAGTATCTTTATACTGATGTAAAGCTACAGAAAAATGAGGGAATTTTAGCTTCGACATCTCAAGTGTTAGCGCTTTTTGAAAGAGCTGTAGAGTCTGGATTGGCTTCGCAAGAGGAGGTTTTATCTGCCGAATCTTCTTTCAAGACTATACAGAGTGATATGAAAAAAGAATGGCCTAAACAATATTTAGATTTAGCTGGCTCAACGATAAGTACGCTAGAGGCTATAAAAGGTATAGATCCAGAAAGTGTTACTAGTTGTTTGCAAAAAATTCAGCCGGCGGAAACTTGGAATGTAGATATAAAAAAATACCAAATAATGAGCGCCGGGTTAAGTGAGGCAGATCAACTTATTACAAGCTTAGGACTTGATACCGAAATAATAGCTTTTTTGCGAAATACAAATGCAGGGAAGGCCACTTTGAAAGATTTGGATGATAAGGTTTTGGCTTGGATAAGAAATGAACAATTAGAGAATAAGATACAAATTTCATTTGTAAAAAGAAAAAAAGAATTCTAGTAGCTCTTGATTGACATCAAATATACTCAAAGATATACTTAAGTAGATACTTAAGTATATCTTTTTGCGTATTTGGAGGAAGTATGGAATTTGTATACCGATTTCCGGTAGTAAGAGGCCTTCAGGCAGGAACAGAATACTATATTGCGATGGTGCCATTAAAAACGTTATCGAAAATATTCTATTTGGACGATGAAGAAATTGTATTGCCGGAATACAGAGCACAGAGGAAACTGAATGAATCTAGAATACCAATAATTAGCAAATATATTTTAGACAACAGAGAGTCATATGTTTTTTCTGCATTAGCTGCTTCAATAGATGGAAAATTTTCATTTGAATCGAGCGAAGTAAATTCAGATATAGGCATTTTACAAGTGTCAATGGATGCACATTTTCTGATTAATGATGGCCAGCATAGGAAGTCAGCAATTTTAAATGCATTGAAGGAGGATTCATCTCTTGAAGATGAGACAATTTCAATAGTTTTCTATGCGGATCAAGGATTAAAGAGAAGTCAGCAGATCTTTACAGATTTAAATAAAAATGCAGTTAAAGCATCTAATTCTATTTCGGAGTTGTATGACTCGAGAGATGAGATGGCTGTAATAACAAGAAATGTGATATGGAATATAGATTTTCTTAATACATATACAGATAAAGAAAAGGATATTCTTGGGAAATTCTCTTCAAGCCTTTTTACTTTGAATACTTTTTATACAGCAAATAAAAGTATAGTTGGAAGAAATCAATGTAATGATAGTGAGGATTTTTTATTAAAGTATTGGACCTTAGTTGTTAACCATATGAAACAGTGGCAAGAACTTCAGAATCGTGAGATTACTAAGATCGACCTAAGAGAAAACTTTATTGCTACACAAAGCATCGTGATTCAGGCGTTTGGTCGTGTTGGTAGTTATTTTTATTCTAATGATTTAGAGATGGAACCTTACCTTAAAAAGATTGATAAAATTAATTGGAGCAGAAATGCTAAACACTGGTATATGCGTGCTGTAGGTAAGAACGGACGAATAGTTACAAATAAAAAAGCAGCAATGCTTATAGCTAATGTAATTAAGAAAGAAATAGGAGTTCTGCTGACTCAAGACGAGAAGAATGCTGAAGATTTTTTAAAGAAAACAATAGAGAAATAGAAGAATAGAGGAAATAAGATGGTAATTGCAAGAGAAACAATCGATGGTTTGATTGTAACAATTCAAAATTTGTATTTAGCTGATGATATTCCGTGGATGATTGGATATTCAGGTGGAAAGGATAGTACAGCTGCGGTTCAGTTAGTATGGATGGCAATTGAGAAATTGCCTGAAGAAGATCGTAAGAAACCAATTCATATCATGAATACTGATACATTAGTAGAGTCACCTGTAGTTTCAAAGTGGGTTGAGAAGTCGCTTGAGTCAATGGGGAAAATAGCAGATGAGAAGAACCTTCCTTTTATTCCAGAGCGATTAATTCCAGATTACAACAATACATTTTGGGTAAATTTAATTGGTAGAGGATATCCTTTCCCGAGAATGAAATACCGTTGGTGTACAGACAGGTTAAAAATTCAGCCAGTTAATAATTTTATTAAAAATAAAATTGTCAAACATGGAGAAGTCATTTTAGTACTTGGAACCAGAAAGCCAGAGAGTACTAGAAGAAATAGAACTATGACTAATTTAGAAAAGAAGAGAGTTAGGGAACTTCTTAGCCCTAATCCAACATTAGCAAATGAGCTGGTATTTTCTCCTATGGAAGATTGGGCTGATGATGATGTATGGGCATTTTTGATGCAATATAAAAATCCATGGGGCTATTCCAATATGGATTTACTGACAATGTATCGTGGTGCTACTGCAGATAATGAATGTCCGCTTATGGTTGATAAGTCAGCTCCTTCTTGTGGAAAAAGCCGGTTCGGTTGTTGGGTTTGTACTATGGTTGAAAAAGATAAGTCAATGGAAGCTATGATTGCTAACGATCAAGAAAAAGAATGGATGAGTGTCCTTCTTGAATTTAGAAATGAATTTGGAAATGAAGAAGGAGATCGTGATCGAAGAAGCTTTAGAAGAATGAAAGGTAATCTCCAGGGTAACTATGGTAAACTTTTTCATGGACCATATAAGAAGCAAGTGCGAGAGCAGTGGCTTGAAAGATTACTGTCTATTCAGAAAGAAGTAAATGAGAATGGCCCAGAAGAATTTAGTGACCTTGAGTTGATTAGATTACCTGAACTTCAAGCAATTAGGCGTATCTGGGTAAGAGACAAGCATGAGTTTGATGATTCATTACCTAGAATCTATGAGAAGGTTCTTGGAAGACCATTTGAAGACCCTGAGTGGATTCCTAATGAGAATTTTGAGAATGATGAGTGGGAAATTCTAAAAAAGGTATGTTCAGAAATGTATCCGGATGAAGAACTTGTATTCGAAATGATGTATACATTGATTGATATAGAGAATAAGGCATCTGGAGGTAATCAGAGAAAAGGTATCCTAGAGGATATTAATGGTGCTATTAGTAAGACATTTTATAAAAACGAAGAGGATGCAACTCAATTTTACTCTGAAATGATGACTCGAAAAAAGGAGAATGGTGGAAAATATAATAAGAAGTTTTTAGACTACCAGCCTCTAGAGTCAGAATTTGAAGATGATGAGGAAGAATAACAGATGATAATAAAAAAATTAACATTACGTAATGTTGGGGTATATGCCGGGGAAAATATGTTTAAGTTTGAAGGAGAAAAGCCAATAGTATTAATAGGCGGAATGAATGGTAGAGGAAAAACCACGTTTCTAGAAGCTGTACTTTTAGCATTATATGGTTCAAATTCAATTGCTTATTCTGAAAGCAATCAAAAATCATATACCCAGTATTTGAGATCTTTTGTTAATAGATCAGAAAAGGATAAGACATGTAGTGTTGAACTGGAATTTGAGATTAACAATGGAGTAATAGAAAACTATATTGTTAAAAGAGAATGGGATGCGATAACCAAGCGTACCGAGGAACAGATAAGTGTTTATAAAGATGGTGCATATAATGAATTTTTAACAAATAATTGGCCTATGTTTGTTGAAAATATTCTGCCAAGTGCATTATCAAGTTTCTTTTTCTTTGATGGAGAAAAGATAGCAGCGTTGGCAGTCGATAGTACTAATGTTCAGCTGAAGAACTCTATACGCTCTATGCTAGGTATTTCTATTCTTGACATCTTGGGAAACGATATTATGCGTAATCTCAAGAAAACAAAGAAAATAGGTAATGAAAATAAAACTGCTGAAGGATTACAGGCGTTAAGAGAAGAAAAGGAAAAAGCTATTGAAACTTTAGTAGAGATTGATACTCAGATAGAAGAATTACGCCGCAAAATAGTGAAAGATAATTGCAATTTAGAAGCTTTACATCAATTGTATACCGTTAAAGGTGGAGATGCAGTAGAGAAGAAGCAAGAAATTATTCAAAAGAGAGCTGCGCTAATGTCAGATTTATCAAATGAAGAGAACAGCTTATATGAATTATCTGCTTCAGAATTACCGTTAGTTTTGGTAAAGAATTTAATTTGTGATATTAAACTCCAAGCTGCTGATGAACATACCGACATGATTATGAGACAAGCAGTTTCGCAATTAGATGAGTTATTCGAAGCATTTTCTGCTGAATACAAGGGTGACCCTAAGGCAGGATTTGAGTTTGTAAGTTTTGTAAAAGAGCAGGCAAATAGCGAGCAAGTAAAAACTATTTATGAGTTCTCAGATCAAGCTTTATTACAAACTAATAATTTAGTAGAAGGTACTTTGAAAAATGTTGCGGATGAAGGTAAGGAATTATTATCCTCAAAAAAGAAACTTGCAAAACAAATCAGTGAATTAGATAATTATCTTACTCTGGATATAAATGATAAGGAATTACAAACTATTTATAAGCAGATAAAAGATGCAGAGCAGACTATAATTGATAACCAGATAAAGATGTCAGGACTGGATCAACAAAGAAGCGCTGCTAATTCAAAGGTAATGACAACAACATCCGAGTTTAGTAAGTATGTTGAATTATACTTGTCTACGGCAGAATTAAGAGATAGTACGGACCGTACTATTAAGTATTCAAATATGACTTTAAATATTATCGAGAAATACATGGTTGAGCTTCAAAAACGTAAAACGGGTGTTTTAGCTACAACAATTACTAGTTGTTATAAGAAGCTTGCTAATAAGAAGAACTTCATTAAGAAAATTGTGATGGATCCAGAAACTCTTGATTTGCAGTATCTGTCTGAGGATAGAAAAGAAGTACCCAAAGAGTCATTATCTGCTGGAGAGAAACAGTTAATGGTTATTTCTATACTTTGGGCATTAGCAATTTGTTCAAAAAAGAAATTGCCAGTTATTATTGATACACCATTATCAAGGCTGGATTCACTTCATAGAACATCGCTTATAAAAACATATTTTCCTAATGCTGGAGAGCAGACAATTATTTTATCAACTGACTCCGAGATTGATGCCAGTTATTACCGATTAATGAAAGAAAATATTGGTAATGAGTTCACATTAAATTATGACGAAGAAACAAAAAGTACATCAATTCAAAGAGGCTATTTGATTGGAGCAGAAACATGATAATAAAACAGGTACGTTTTTCACAGCGGGCAAAGGATCAATTATCAAGATTAAAAGGAAAAACAGGAATAAAGAATTGGAATGTTTTATGCAGATGGGCATTATGCTATTCATTGAGTGAAAAAACTATTCCTACAGATATTCCAATTGTTGCAGATAGTAATTTGGAAATGTCATGGTTTACTTTTGGTGGTGATTATTATGAGATATATGAAGCTTTGGTAAAAGCATGGTGTATTCAAATGAATTTATCAACAAATGATGAAAATGTAGCCAAGTATTTTAGATTAAATCTTGAACGTGGAATATCATATTTATGTGGAACAGGATTTATAAAAAGTTTGGATGATTTGGTGAATTTGGCGGTGAAGGAAAGAAAATGAGCGTGTATTTAGACTATAATGCATCAGCACCGATTGATAGTCGTGTGTTGGATGTTATGGTGAAAGTTTATAAGGAAGATATAGGAAACGCAGATAGTCGAACCCATGAATATGGGGAACAGGCAAGAACTGTTGTTGAAACTGCTCGCAGGCAAGTCGCATCATTATTAGGTATAGGTTCCTCGGAAGTGTTTTTTACAAGTGGAGCAACTGAAAGCAATAACATAGCTATTCGCGGGCTTGAGGAGTATGCCAATGCTGTAAATAAAAAACATATTGTCACAACATCTATTGAACATAAGGCCGTTTTAGAAACAGCAAAAGCTATGAAACAAAAAGGGTTTGAAGTAGATATTGTAAATCCTGATGTGTATGGTCAAGTAAATGTGAAAGAGCTTTTATGTAGAGTGAGACCAGATACTCTTCTTGTTAGTGTTATGCATGTGAATAATGAAACCGGCATTATTCAGCCAGTGTATGAGTTAGGAAATGAATTAGAGAAACAAAATATTCTTTTTCATATTGATGCAACTCAAAGTTGTGGCAAATTAGTTGATGAATTGAGAAATTTAAAATATAATATGCTTTCTTTTAGTGCTCATAAGTTGAGAGGACCTCAAGGGGTTGGTGTTTTAGTTTTACGGAAGAAAGCATATAGATTACCGCCTGTAAAAGCAATAATGCAAGGTGGTCAGCAAGAACATGGAATCAGGCCAGGTACAATTCCGGTAGCTTTAGTGGCTGGAATGGGGAAAGCGTGTGAGATTGCGGAAGCAGAATACAAAGAAAACGAGGCAAAATTAAAAGAACTAAAATCTATATTACTGTCATTACTAGAGAAGTCTAAACTTAATTACTTAGTTAATGGAGATCAGAATTACTGCCTAAATAGCACGATAAATATATATATTGAAGGGGTTGCTTCAGAAGCACTAATGCTTGCAACAAAACAATATTGTGGTGTATCAAATGGCTCTGCTTGTACAACGAAAAATTATTCTCCTAGTTATGTGCTCACAGCAATGGGCCTTCCTACTGAGAGAATTGGAAGTTCAATCAGAATCAGTTGGGGGCCAGGCATAGACAAAAAAGAGTTGGAAGATGAGTTTGCAAAATTACTTGACGTTGCGAAAGAAATGGTAATTTGAGGGCACAAAAACGGAGATATGATTGAGGAGAGCAGTATGAATGATTTAAATTTAGTAGAATTTTTTATAAAAGAGATCAAGGCAAAGATCTATAATAGTCAGTATGAAGCATTATGAATACTATTTGTAGATTTCGTTTTGATTCGAAATATTCAAACTTTTGAAAATTGAATAAGTGAACAGTGAGAACAAGAACATTATCATTATTCCATAATTAGAGATTTTGCCAGAATTATAATGGCTTTTTAAGGTTAAAAAAATAGGGCTATCTCAAAATTTTTTATTTTGAAACAGCCCCGTGGATTATTATTTAGCTCTTCGTAATGTTGCATCATGTGAATTTACTTTTCATGATATTTTCTCAAGTTTTGATTCAATGCGAAGAAGCGATTGTGATATTCTTTTATTTTGATCTAATGAAACTTCCCTAGCATCATAAAGTCGTTCTCGTTTATATTCATAATCATTTTCTATTCTCGCCAGAGATTGGCTAATGTCGTCTATATCTGTCTTAGTTACCATATTCTCAATGATAAATTTTTGAAATTCTTCATTTGTCATTGTAATAATCTCCCTTATAGTAAAGTTAAGACTTGACGCTTATTGTATCATTTTGCTAATTGATATACAATGTAAGGCGTAATGGAAATAGTAAACAGAGTGCTTAAAAATTTTTACGTCCAAATGAAAAAATTGCGTTACTAAAATCAAATTCTATCGTTTATATAAGTAGATTCGCGAAAGCGAAATTTGAGGAGGTACACCATAATGGGACGAAAGATGACAGCAAAATTAATGATTGGGGCATTGCTCTTTGGGCAAGTGATCACGGCAGGTTTATTCGATGCAACCGCTGTAGCAATGGAAAAGGAAAAGTCAAACTTACAGGCAGTTGTGACTGGTAACTCTGAGTTTGCAATGGACTTATATAAGACAATCAACATAGCGGATGACAAGAAAAATGTTTTTTTCTCGCCGTTTAGTATTTCGACGGCACTGTCCATGACATATGCTGGTGCGAGGGGGAATACGGAGAAGCAGATGGCCGATACGATGCATTTTTCGTTGGGACAAAGTGAGCTGCACCCGGCATTTCGTGAGCTCGCATCTACATTACAGGCCGAGCATAAAGGTTATCGTCTGGAAATCGCCAATGCTCTATGGGGGCAACAGGGATATGAGTTTCAGCCGGATTTTATGGCGTTGATTCAAAAAGAGTATAACGGTGGTTTCCATACAGTCGATTTTAGTAATCAGACGGAAGAAAGCCGTGGGATCATTAACAGCTGGGTTGGACAGAAAACAAATGATAAAATTAAGGATTTGTTGGCAAAAGGTTCATTAACAAGCCTTACTCGCCTCGTATTGACGAATGCGATTTATTTCAAGGGGGACTGGGAACACAAGTTCAAATCGGAAGAGACCAAGTTGTCGCCATTTCATATTCAATCGGATGAAATTGTGAATGTGCCGATGATGCACCAAAGCGGAAACTTTCGTTATGCTCAAATAGATGGGGTGAAGGTATTAGAATTACCTTATGTGGGCGGAGATTTGTCGATGGTTGCGGTGTTACCTAAGGAGACGGTAGCAGAGTTTGATCAGGGGCTTGATGCAAGCCGTCTCAATGATTGGCTGGCAAAAACAACGGAGCAGGATGTGAACGTCTTCTTGCCAAAATTCAAATTTGAAGATAAGTATGAACTGAATGATATATTGCCAGGAATGGGCATGACGGATGCATTTGACTTGCCACCAGCAGATTTTTCAGGTATCTCGGGGAAAAAGGATCTTTATATCACCAAGGTGATTCACAAAGCTGTTATCGAAGTGAACGAGGAAGGTAGTGAGGCAACTGCTGCAACTGCGGTGGTTATAGGGTTAAAATCAGTTCTTTTCAAGCCGGAATTTAAGGCGGATCGCCCTTTCCTATTTTTTATCCGGCATAATCCAACCGGTTCGATTTTATTTCTTGGCCGGGTTATGAATCCTGAATGCAAATGACAATTAAATAGTAGCAAACCAAAACAATAAATGAGAGTTGTTTTGCCTTATAGGCTTGTCTACAGTCTGACCTGCATCAGAGATGATGCAGGTTTCGTTTTTTGTAGGGCAATGAGGGAAGAATATGTTTTTTTGTGGAAGGTGTAAGAAGGTTTTTGTTGAAATTAACTGAATAAATAAAAAATAGGATAAAATTTACTTATAGACTGGAGTGATTATCTATGGAAGAAAGATGTACGATCCTAATAGTTGATGATATGTCTGAAAATCTATATGTACTAGTTCAACTTCTTAAAGACGAGTACGTGGTCAAAGCCGTTCGGAATGGTAAAGAAGCGCTGCAGATTGCAGCAGAAAAACCGCCTGACTTAATGCTGCTTGATATTCTTATGCCTGAAATGGATGGTTTTACAGTTTGTGAAAAGCTGAAAGAAAATGCAGCAACAAGTAAATTCCCAGTTCTGTTTATCAGTGCATTATCAGACCATTTAGACATTGTCAAAGCGTTTGAAGTTGGTGGTGTTGATTACATTATCAAACCGTTTCAGGAATGTGAAGTTCGAGCGCGAGTGAAAGCCCATCTTGACCTTTATCTTGCCAAAAAGGAATTGCAGACTCTACTTTCTAAGACATTGACCGGTAGTATTAAGATGTTGATCGACTTACTGACAGTAACACAACCGGCCGTTATGGCACAAACCAAAAGGTTCAGCCGGTATGCTTCTAAAATTGCCAAGAAGATGGAACTTTCGACTCAGGAAGCGTGGATGATTGAATTAGCGGTGTTATTATCTTCTGTCGGTTATTTGGGGATTCCTCAAGATATTCTGAAAAAAAGTCATAGCAAGCAGACACTAAGTAATATTGAATCTAAAAAACTGCGAGAATATGCTGCTATTGGTGCCGATATGATTTCCAAAATACCTCGCTTAGAGCGTATATCCATGATGATTCGTAACCAAATCACACCGTTAGATGAGCTTGTTGCTGATGAAAATGATATTGTGTATTTAGGCAGTGTGATACTGAATATGCTATTGACCTTTGATAAGTTGGTTGATTCTGGTACAGAGCCTTTAAAAGCTGTCAATATTCTTAGGGAAGTGGCATATCCGCCGCGACTTTTAGACATATTTAAATCCATCATTTATACGGATTCTTTATGTAAGCTTCAGCGTATTCCTTTCGAATTATTAGAACCTGGCATGATACTTGATGAAGATATAATAGGGTGGGATGGGAATCTTTTAATCAGTAAAGGTAGCGAATTATCGGATAATCTTATCCGGTTGCTGCAAAATCTTTATCAGAGGGGCGACTGTTCAATCCAAGATGTTCGCATAAAAATGCCATCTATTGATCGTTAGTTGTAATGTTGAGGCAAGAGATGAATGGAATCATCAATACTTTGAGTCCTTTCTACAAGGTTCTTGCATTTAAAAACGGAATTTCGGATACAGTGCTTCTTAAGCCAGGTAAACTTACCGTAGCAGGGATGAAAAAGAAAGGAGAATGTCATGAGTGATGAACAGTCTGATATGATATTTTTGTTAGATTTGGACGGTACTATCCGCGACTATCAAGCGCAAAAAGAGTCTGATCTTTATGTTGTGCCGGAAATGTTTCTCGGAAAACGAATGCAGGATGTATTACCTCCTGATATTGCCGATTTATTTTCTGATTCATTTACAACTCTACGAATACAGGGCGGCAATGGTCGCATTGAATATGAAATGACGTTACCTAGTGGTATTAAGAGATTTGAGTGTTGTCTCAGCCGGCTTGTGTATGATAACAAATTTATAGCCATCGTGCGAGATATTACGATGCAAAAACACTTTGAGCAGGAAGTTGAGAGATTGAGGCGGCTGTATGAGGTTATGAGCCAAGTAAACCAAATTTTAGTAAGAGTTGAAGATATAGATGAGTACTTTAATGAAGTGTGCCGAATTATTATAGACATTGGAGGCTTTAGGCTGGTCTGGATTGGGGAGAATGATCATTCTAATAAATTGGTCAACGTAAAAAGATGGGCCGGTAATTCTGAAGAATATATTCGAGCGATCAAAATATCGTACGACAGTCGTTTGGAAGGGACCGGTCCAACCGGAAGGGCAATTCGTGAAGGATTAACGTACATATGCAATGATTTTTTAAACGACCCCAATACAAAACCTTGGCATGAGAAAGCCAGTAAAGCTGGAATTAGAGCTTCTGCCGCATTTCCCTTTTATTCCGGCTTAGTTGTTTATGGCACTTTGAATGTCTATGCAGCAGAAAAAGATGTTTTTCAGGAAAAAGAAGTGGACTTGCTGTGCAAGATTGCTAAGGATATTTCTTTTGCGATTGATCATTTTCAAAGAGAAGCTGAGAGAAGAAATACGGAGCTAGAAAAAGTGAAAATTCATAAGAAACTCGATGATTATCGGCACAATTTGGAGGATATGATCATTCAGCGTACTGCAGAACTAGAAAAAGCCAAAAAGGAAGCTGAGGCGGCAAACTTAGCTAAAAGTACCTTTTTATCCAATATGAGCCATGAAATTCGTACACCCATGAATGCGATCATTGGGTATGCCCATCTGCTAAGGCGTGATCCCCTAACCACCCGTCAGGTTGATCAACTTGGCAAACTGTCGGATGCAGCTCAGCATCTGATGTATATTATCAACGATATTCTCGATATTTCTAAAATCGAGGCCAGCAAAATGAATTTAGAATGTTATGACTTCGAACCAGCGCGGGCGATCGATCATGTTTTAGGTATTGTTGCTAATTCTGTTGTAGCTAAGAAATTGAAAATACAGGTGGATTTGGATCATATACCGAGTATGCTGCGTGGTGATGGTAACCGCTTCGGGCAGGTCATGCTGAACTTGATTAGTAATGCTGTCAAATTTACCGAACGAGGTGTCATCGATGTCATCGGACGCATCGTAGAACACAAGGATGATAAGATAAAGTTGCGTTTTGAAGTTCAAGATGCTGGGATTGGGATGAAAAAAGAGCAGATGAAGCGGCTGTTCGGTGAGTTTGAGCAGGCGGATGATTCCACGACTCGTCGTTATGGTGGCACGGGACTCGGACTAGCCATCTGCAAAAAAATAACAGAAATGATGGGCGGAGAAATTGGTGCGGAGAGTGAACTAGGGCAGGGCAGCAAATTTTGGTTGGAAATACCGTTTGGGATATCCAGCGTAGTTCCCAGTAATATAGCTTATCTTAGAACGATAGCCGGTGCGCGGGCGCTTATTATCGATGACTTGGAATTAGACCGAGAAATACTTTGTAATATTCTATCTAATTTAGGTATGCAAGCAATTGCCGTAGCTTCAGGAAAAGAAGGTTTAGAGGTCATTCAGAGTGCCGAGAAAACAGGTGAGGAATATAAAATTTTGATCGTTGACCTTAAAATGCCAGATATGGATGGTATAGACACGGTATTGATGCTAAGGGCATTGGCTTTACAAAATTTCCCCAAAATCGTTATGGTCACCGCATATGGCAGTGATATACCTCCCGCAGAATTAACACGGGCGGGTATATCTAGAGTATTGCAGAAACCTGTGACTCCATCGAGTCTTAATGACCTGTTGGTCGAATTATTACAGCAAAGGACTGTAGATACCAGTTTAGATAGTTCTGAGTTTTTACTGCAAGCGCTGAAAAGCAGACACGGAGCACATATCTTACTGGTGGAAGATAATGAGATTAACCAGAATGTTACCTGCCAGTTGCTTAATGATGCTGGAATGCTGACCAGTGTAGCTGATAATGGGCAGATTGCGGTTGAGATGGTCTCAAAAAAGCATTATGATTTGATCCTTATGGATATGCAGATGCCTGTCATGGATGGACTGTTGGCAACAGAGTATATTAGGAAGTTGCCAACAGTTAGCTCGGTGCCGATAGTGGCATTAACGGCCAATGCTTTTGAGGAAGAAAAAAATAAGTGTATACATGCAGGAATGGACGATTATCTCTCCAAACCTGTAAACCCTGAAATGCTCTATAAGGCCCTTATCAAATGGCTTCCAGCTAACAATAATGCTGATGGAAATACTGCTGACCTTAGTTTGTCTAAGCAAGGCATTGATTTTCAAGGAGTGTATGAAGAAAGTCCGGAAATCTGGGAGGCTATTCAGCGGATTAAAGGGCTGGATATTTCTATAGGGCTAAGAACGTTGCAGAATAACATTTCAAATTACGTCCAATTAATAGAGAAGTTCGCTAAAAATCACGGTGCAGACGGCTTAACGATGATGCGACATGCGTTTTTAGGCGAATATGATATAGTGTATCAAATTGCTCATGCTCTTAAAGGGGTTGCTGGTACTTTAGGCGCTGTAAAAATACAGGATTTAGCGGGTGAAATTCAAAAGATAGTACAGTCTGAGCCAGAAAATAGAAAACTGCAAACGAAACTGGAAGTAATATCGCAGGAACTAGAAACGTTAGCATTGCAACTTCAAACTATACTGACGCCATTTATAAGGCAGATAAAACAAGAAGAGGTCACGGACTCAGATTTGTTGAAAGTGGAAAAAATATTGGCGGAGCTAGAAACTTTGCTTGCCAATAGTGATACTTCGGCTGGCGACCTGTTTGAGAAATCGCGTGATCTGTTAATCAATGTATTGGGAGACGTAGGTAAACGAATGGAAGTGAAAATACAGGACTTTGATTATCGAGATGCCCTAAAGATGTTGCAAGATGTTAGATTGCGGTAAATATAACTTATTTAAAACGTTTCTTGAATCGTGATAATGCAATTGTATTCCCATTATCACTTGAAGTAACAGCTGATTACAACTATAATAATTATGGTACTATTTTAATAAAGGATATGATGAAATGAACAATTATAAAATGAATACAAAATGTGTACAGGCTGGTTACAGACCTGGCAATGGAGAACCACGTCAGGTTCCGATTATCCAAAGCACAACCTTCAAATATGATAGCAGTGAAGATATGGGAAAACTGTTCGATTTAGAGGCTTCCGGCTATTTCTATACCAGACTACAGAATCCAACGAATGATTATGTAGCTGCCAAAATTGCAGCTATGGAAGGCGGTACTGCTGCCATGTTAACGTCTTCTGGACAAGCTGCCAATTTCTTTGCTTTGTTTAATATCTGTAGTTGTGGAGATCACATTGTTGCTTCTTCCAGCATTTATGGCGGTACTTTTAACCTGATTGCCGTAACGATGGCCAAAATGGGCATTACGGTCACATTTGTTTCTCCTGATTGTACGGAAGACGAATTACATGCTGCTTTTCAGACGAATACCAAGGTAGTCTTTGGGGAAACGATCGCTAATCCTGCCCTTACGGTACTAGATATCGAAAAATTTGCCAACGCTGCCCATGCACATGGTGTTCCGCTTATCATCGATAATACTTTTCCAACGCCTATTAACTGTCGTCCTTTTGAATGGGGCGCTGACATTGTTACTCATTCTACCACGAAATATATGGATGGTCATGGTGCTGCCGTAGGCGGAGCCATTGTGGACTCTGGAAAATTTGATTGGATGGCTCATGCTGATAAATTTCCAGGGCTTTGCACACCAGATGATAGCTACCATGGGATTACCTATGCCGAAAAATTTGGCAAGGAGGGAGCTTTCATTACGAAATGTACCGCTCAACTAATGCGTGACTTTGGTGCCATTCAGTCGCCACAGCATGCATTCATCCTAAATCTGGGACTAGAAAGCCTTCATGTACGCATGCCGCGTCATTGTGAAAACGGACAAGCTGTCGCGGAATTTCTTCAGAATCATCCGAAGGTTGCCTATGTGAACTACTGCGGTCTGCCTGGTGACCAATATTATGAGCTTGCACAGAAATATCTGCCCAACGGTTCCTGTGGCGTTGTTTCCTTTGGTTTAAAAGGTGGACGTGAGGCTGCTGGAAATTTCATGAACAATCTTAAGCTTGCCGCCATTGAAACCCATGTAGCAGATGCTCGTACCTGCTGTCTGAATCCGGCAACCAGTACACATCGCCAGTTGAATGATGAGCAGTTAAAGGAAGCTGGTGTTCCAGCAGAATTAATCCGCATTAGTTGTGGCATTGAAGACAAAGAAGATTTGATTTCTGATATTTTACAGGCACTAGATTGCATTCAATAATTTTACATATAAAAAGGGATTGGTTAGCGTATGCGGACCAATCCCTGATTTATTTATATTATTGAAACAGCTTGTGCCATGTATTTATACTATTTCTTAGTCGGGTAATGAATCCTGAATGTAAATAAAGAATGATCAACTAGTAGCAAACGAGGAACCTACAGCAAATTTCGATGGGAAATGCGCTGTAGGTTCCTCGTTTAAT
>CAXYVG010000018.1:0-50655 GCA_964292325.1 uncultured bacterium
CCAGCAATGAAATGAATATTTCTATCGTTACTGGAAATTAGATGCGAAACCTCTGCATAAAACCTTTAAATCTTGACAACTCGTATAGATTATTAGTATAGTATATAGGATATAATCTATAATATACTTAGAGGCTGTGACAGGAAGGAGTACGTTATTACCGTCGTGCAGAGAAGAGATTCGTGGCTGAAAGATCTCTCGAAGTGGAATAGCGGAAGGTAGTCCTTGAGCTGCAACACTGAACTAATAGTAGGTGTGGCCGGTATGCCCCGTTATGGCACTTGAGTCCGAGTAGCTTTTTTGGTAATAGCTATTTTCGGTAAATACAAGGTGGTACCACGAAAGTAAGTTCTTTCGTCCTTACAGGGATGAGAGGGCTTTTTTATTTTACTGTAATAAATAGGAGGCGTTCATTTTGACAGAAAAAAATATTCCAACCGTCTATGATCCGCAAGCTGTAGAAGAAAAATGGTATAAATATTGGGAAGATCATGGACTATTTCATGATGAAGTGGATAAAGGGAAAAAACCATTTAGTATTGTCATTCCACCACCCAATGTAACAGGACAATTGCATATGGGGCATGCACTTGATAATGCACTGCAAGATATCTTGATTCGTTTTCGTCGGATGCAGGGATATAATACATTATGGATGCCTGGCACAGATCATGCGGGCATTGCTACGCAAATCAAAGTAGAAGAAATGTTGGCGAAAGAGGGAATCTCACGTCATGATATTGGGCGAGAAAAGTTTATTGAAAAAGTTTGGGAATGGAAAGAACAATATGGGGACCGGATTATTAAACAGTTAAAAAGTTTAGGGGCTTCCTGCGACTGGCAGCGAGAGCGATTTACGATGGATAAAGGTTGCTCCAAATCGGTGCGAGAAGTATTTGTATCTTTATATGAAAAAGGTCTTATTTATCAAGGAAATCGCATTACCAACTGGTGTCCACGTTGTAATACTGCGTTAAGTGATATTGAAGTAGAACATGAAGAAAAACCAGGGCATTTGTATCATGTTCGTTATCTGGTGGAAGGAACTTCTGATCAGTATTTAAACGTTGCTACGACTCGCCCAGAAACAATACTGGGTGATACCGCAGTAGCTGTAAATCCAAATGATGAAAGATATAGTCACCTAATTGGAAAAAAATTAATTCTGCCATTGGTAGGACGTAGTATTCCCGTGATTGCTGATGAATATGTAGACCAAGCTTTTGGTACAGGAGCTGTTAAAATTACGCCAGCTCATGATCCAAATGACTTTGAAATGGGTTTGCGTCATAAGTTGCCACAAATCGTTGTCATTGCTAATGATGGCACGATGGCAGCTGATACTGGTAAGTATGCTGGAATGGACCGTTATGAATGTCGCAAGGTCATTGTAGCGGATCTAAAAGAACAAGGTTATCTCGTGAAAATTGATGAACATTTGCATGCAGTTGGTCATTGTCAACGTTGTACTACGGTTGTTGAACCATTAGTATCAAAACAGTGGTTTGTCAATATGCAGTCATTAGCAGATCCTGCGATTGAGGCGGTAAATTCTGGGAAAATTCAATTTGTGCCAGAACGCTTTAGTAAGACTTATCTCAACTGGATGGATAATATTCGTGATTGGTGTATTTCGAGGCAGATTTGGTGGGGACATCGGATTCCTGCTTGGTACTGTGAATGTGGCGAAACAACCGTAGCTCGCGAGGATATTACGGTTTGTCCGAAATGCGGCAGTCATAAGATTCACCAAGATCCAGATGTACTTGATACTTGGTTTAGTTCAGGACTCTGGCCATTTTCGACGATGGGCTGGCCAGAAGAAACTGCTGAGCTAGAACAGTTTTATCCTACTAGTGTACTAGTAACTGGTTATGATATTATTTTCTTCTGGGTTGCAAGAATGATTATGATGGGACTAGAGTTTCAAAAAGAAATTCCGTTTAAACATGTATTTATTCATGGATTGGTTCGTGATTCGCAAGGACGTAAGATGAGTAAATCTCTAGGTAACGGGATTGATCCATTAGAAGTAATTGAAAAAAATGGTGCGGATACACTGCGGTTTACTCTGGTTACCGGCAATACTCCTGGTAATGATATGCGTTTTTATTGGGAACGAGTAGAATCTAGTCGTAACTTTGCCAATAAGCTTTGGAATGCTTCACGCTTTGTATTGATGAATTTGGAGGATGTAGAGAGTCCTGCGCAATTAGAAGGTTATGGAGTGGCTGCAAAGGCAACTGATAGCTTTACGTTAGCTGATCAATGGATACTTAGCCGCTTTGCTAAAACAGTCAATGAAGTTACTCGCAATTTAGAAAGATTTGAACTAGGAGAAGCAGCTCGTCTACTGTATGAATTCATTTGGAATGAGTATTGTGATTGGTACATTGAGATGGCGAAAGCTAGATTGTACAATAAAGAGGATGTGGCAGCGAGAACAACTGCTCAGTATGTACTGTGGTATGTCTTGGAAAATACATTAAAATTATTACATCCTTTTATGCCTTTTATTACCGAAACCATTTGGCAACATTTGCCTCATAATGGTCATAGTATTATGGTTGCCGATTGGCCAAAGGAAGAGACTACATTAGTTAATGAAAAAGTAGAACAGCAAATGGGTACAATTATGGATGCCATTAAGGCCATTCGTAATATGCGCGCAGAAGTAAATGTACCACCAGGTAAAAAGAGCGAGGTTATTTTACAGGTTGTTACGAGTGACTTGGAAGCTGTATTTGCTGGCAATTTACAGTATGTAAAAACAATGGCTGCCGCTGAGCCCATCACGATGTTAGCTCCTGATGCGACGAAACCTGAAAATGCCATGGCAGCGGTCGTAAATGGTGTAGAAATCTATATGCCACTTAAAGGGATGATTGATGTAGAAAAAGAAACACTTCGTCTCAATAAGGAATTGGCAGGTCTTGATAAAGAACTCGCACGTATTGCTGGCAAACTTTCCAATGAAGGGTTTGTGGCGAAAGCACCACCGGAAGTCATTGCTAAGGAAAAAGCAAAAGCAGCGGAGTATCAAGAAAAACAAACAGCCATTCAAGAACGATTGGTATATTTAGCTAGTCTATAAATAAAGGTCCTCATTCTCTGCGTCTTTGTGGTGAAACATCGGCTTTTGACTACAGAGAGCGCAGAGATATCGAGGAGGGGGCTGAGAGAATAGCAGGTCGTTATTCTGACAAAAAGGATGAGAATAGGATGACATATGAAGAATCTTTGCTGTATTTAGAGCAACTATGTAAATTTGGTATTAATTTAGGATTAACAAGAATCGAAAAACTGCTAGAACTGATGGATCATCCGGAAAAGAAATTTAAAACCATTCATGTTACAGGCACAAATGGTAAAGGATCAACCACAGCCATGTTGGCATCGATATTAAAGGCGGCAAATATTAAGGTTGGTATGTATACATCACCACATTTAGCAAGTTATACCGAGCGTATGATGGTGAATGGGAAAGAAGCTTCTCCGAGTCAATTTGCACAGGCTATTGAGTACACAAGTCGGTTTGTACAAGTAATCATTGATGAAGGGTTAGAACATCCTACAGAGTTTGAAGTATTAACAGCAGCGGCATTTTATTATTTTGCGGCATCTGGCGTTGAATATGCTGTGATTGAAGTGGGGCTCGGAGGACTACTTGATTCTACGAATGTTATTGTACCTGAAATTGCTGTCATTACGAATGTAACGTTAGATCATCTTGATAAATGTGGTAAGACTATTTCGGATATCGCAACTCATAAAGCCGGTATTATCAAACGAGGGGTACCTGTTGTTACAGCTGCCCGGGGAGAAGCATTAGACATTATCAAAAAAATCAGTCAAGAAAAAGCAGCTCCCATCTATCTATATGATCAGGATTTTAGCGCTCAATTTGCTGGCAGTGTAGAACATCGCCAAAACGTAATCGTAAAAGTGCAAAAGAAAAATATGGAGGAAACTTTTCTCGTCAATTTATTAGGCCATCACCAAGTCGATAATTGTGCAGTAGCTATCATGACAGTACTTATTGTGGCTGAAAAAGAAGAACGGATTACAGTATCCGCGATAAGGCAGGGACTCTATGAGGTATGCTGGCCTGGACGGTTTGAAGTCATCACTGGTCAACCAACCATTATTATTGATGGTGCACATAACCTAGATGGAGCAAGAGGACTACGCAAAAATCTAGACGAATTTTATCCGAAACAACCTATCATTTTCTTGCTAGGGATTTTAAAGGATAAAGATGTAACAGGAATTGTAAAGACACTAATACGTTCTAATGATACCGTGGTAGTGGTAGCACCGCTATCAGAGCGGGCAGGAGAACCAGAGGAAATTGCCCGGGAAATAAAAGGATGTTATGTAGAAATCGCTACTTCGATTACCGAAGGAGTCGAAAGAGTTCGTATGTTGGCAGGAAAAAATGGTGTAGCTTGTATTGCCGGCTCATTATATTTAGTTGGTGCAGCCAGACAAGTGATCTGCAGGTAGACAAAATATTTGTTGTTCGATATAATAAATAATAGTAGTAAATTAGGTGCTTATTATTTAGTGTCTCTTGCAGGCCTAACTGATAAGTGCTATTAGATAGGTGAAGTTGTGAATATAACATATAAGACAACACGAACCCAATATGTTTTGGACTATGTAATTGAACACTGCATTTTGGCGGTGGCCTTTTTTTTGCCATTGTCTCTTAATGTCAGTAGTGGATTTTTGGGACTTGGTGCATTGCTATGGCTAGGCAAAATGATCATGGTGGGTAAAATGAATCTAAAAAGAACGCCCTTTGACCTTGGGATTGCATTACTTGTTTTATTATCGGCAGCTTCTATTTGGGCTTCGCCAGATAAAGGATTTAGTTTTTATAACTATTATAATTTAATGGGACGGTATGTATTAATTTACTACTTAGCTGTTAATAATATTCATTCGAGGGCGCAAGTTAAACAGTTAATTTGGGTAATGTTGGCATCTGCGACAGTGGTTACATTATATGGATTTTATCAAACTTTATTTGGCAGTATGGTATCGGCTGTTGAGTGGGTAGATGGAGTGCAGTTTCCGGGGCTTAAGCTTAGAGTGTTTTCTACAATGGAAAATCCGAATTTGTTGGCAGGATTTTTGGTGACAATGATGGCCATTGGCTCTAGTATGGGGTATAAAGCCAATTCAACAAAGGATAAAGTCATATTATTTGTGTTAGTGACTATGTTTGGTACTTGTTTGGTTCTAACCTATTCACGAGGTGCTTGGTTGAGTTTGCTGGCTGTAGTTGCTATATATGGTATTCTTTGTAATCGGAAAATTTTTTGGCTACTTCTTTTATTACCAATTGCTATGATTTTTGGACATGATGCAGTGCTAGACCGAATTATGTCAATTATGAATCCTACTGATACTTCATCCACGCTCAGACTGGCATTGTGGGAAAGCACGATTGCGATGATTATGGATAAACCTCTACTGGGTATTGGTTGGGGAGCTTACTGGATGGTCTATCCAGATTATGATTTTTTTATCCAAAATACTAACGTTAAAATACTTCATGCGCATAATATGTATTTAAATATTGCTGCAGAAATTGGGATTCCAGGTTTACTAACTTTTTTATCCATTATGTATGGACATGTCTGTTTGGCATTATCAGCACTCCGCCAAGCAACTGAATATTGGGCAGCAGGATTAATGCTGGGGATTATAGCTGCGATTGGTGGTATGATTGTCAATGGCTTTACTGATTATGTGATGTTTAATATTCAACTATCCATGTTGTACTGGTTACTAAACGCTCTGATTGTCATAGTGTGGCAACAGAATCATCAACGACAAATCAAACGAGGTATATCGGAGAGATAATGTGGTAAAAAATAAGTTTCCAAAGATATATAGACAGAATAATCAATTAATACTATGAAATTTTTATAAAAATAGGGTAAAAACCATAGGAAAATCTATAAAAATATCTAAAATAAAAAAAAAAAAAAAAAAACGAAATTTAGGCAGGATTTTTAGGGGTATGTGACAAATTGTACATACTATAGTGCAAAAAGTTATAAAAATTATAAAAGTTATGAAAGTTTAAAAATATCTTTTGCTGCCAGATTCAAGGGAGGCTTTTTATTGAAAGATGGTAACGAAAAAGTTGTAATTTCTAAGGCGACGATTGATCGTTTGCCATTATATTTTCGCACTCTTCGCTTAAGTCAGGAAGAAGGAATGGATATTATTTCTTCTGAGGAACTTGGGCATCGTTTAGGTATCACTCCTGAACAGATTCGGAAAGACTTAGCATCTTTTGGTCAATTTGGCAAAAAAGGTGTAGGCTACTATGTAAAAGAATTAATTTCTAATATAGGGAAAATACTAGGACTAGATTACAATTGGCATCTTGCCGTAATTGGCGTAGGGCATTTGGGATGGGCACTTGCTCATTATCGTAATTTTGATTCCCTAGGATTTAAATTAGTAGCCATGTTTGATATTGACCCCAATAAAATTGGGCAATGTATAAAAGGTATAGAGGTTTCCAATTTGGACAACTTAAGAGAGGTGATGGAAACAGCAAAGATTCACATTGGCATTATTGCCGTACCAGAAATATATGCGCAAGACGTTGCTGATCAATTAGTAGCGGCTGGGGTGCGTGGTATATGGAATTTTGCTCCACGGAAAATTAAGGTACCAAATTCCGTTCGAGTGATCAATGAAGATTTGTCAGTAGGATTGAGTAGCTTATCATTTTATTTATCTAGGCAGGGAACAGTAGACTAATTAACCAAATGTTTGGAGGAGAGTATTAAAATGATTGATATTAAAGATCGCGTGCGTAATAAAGATCTTCATGCTAAGATTGTAAGTGCTGAGAAAGCAGCATCCGTAATTAAAGGTGGCATGAATGTTGCTACTAGTGGATTTACTTTATCTGGTTATCCTAAAGCAGTTCCTATGGCTTTAGCTGAAATAATTAGAAAAGAAAAATTTCAAATTAATCTTTGGACAGGTGCATCAGTTGGTAAACAATTAGATGGCGTATTGGCTGAAGTGGATGGTATTGCTTCTCGGATGCCTTATCAGACAAATACAGATCTTCGTAATGCTATTAATAATGGTAAAGTGAATTATTGTGATATTCATTTAAGTCATTCTGCACAAATGACGCGGTATGGCTTTTTTGGTGGGCATTCCGTTGATGTAGCGATTATTGAAGCTTGCGCTATTACTGAAGAGGGACATATTATTCCGACTACTTCACTTGGTAACGCTGCATCGTTTGTACAAAGTGCAGATATTGTAATTGTTGAGGTTAATACAACTCAGCCGATTGACCTTGAGGGTATGCATGACGTGTATACACCACTTGATCCTCCACACCGCTTGCCAATTCCTATTGTCAATGTCGATGATCGTATAGGTACATCCTATATTCCATGTGGCCTTGATAAGATTACATATATTGTTCCTTGTGACATTGGAGACACAGTTCGTGATTTGGCTCCTGTTGATGAAAATTCTCGCTTAATGTCACAACATTTGATTGGATTTTTGAAGGATGAAATTAAAGCAGGACGTATGCCTAAAAATTTGTTGCCGTTACAATCAGGAGTTGGCTCTGTAGCGAATGCAGTTATTTCTGGTCTTGTTGATTCTGATTTTGAAGATTTGATGGTTTATACTGAAGTAATCCAAGATGGTATGTTTGATTTGATTGATGCTGGCAAACTTAAGTTTGCTTCTGGTACTTCCTTAACGCCTTCTCCAAGTGGATTAGAACGTTTTCATAAAAATCTTGCCATTTACCGTGAAAAAATGATGTTTAGACCACAAGAGATTGCTAATAGTCCAGAAATAGCTAGACGTCTTGGTGTAATTGCAATGAATACGGCGATTGAATTTGATATTTATGGTAATGTCAATTCTACTCATATTATGGGTAGCAAAATGATGAATGGTATTGGTGGTTCTGGTGATTTTGCTCGTAATTCTTATTTGACGATGTTTTTCACAACTTCGACGGCTAAGAATGGCTTAATCTCATCGGTTGTGCCAATGGTATCACATGCTGATCATAGTGAACATGACGTCGATGTATTTATTACTGAAATGGGTGTGGCCGATGTCCGTGGTTTGAGTCCTAAACAACGGGCAAGGGTAATTATAGAAAAATGTTCTCATCCTGATTACAAGGATATGCTCATGGATTATTTGGAAAGAGCTGAAAAAGCCACCAACTATGCGCACACACCACATATTTTAACAGAAGCCCTTTCATGGCATACCAGATTCATCGAAACTGGTACAATGAAAAAGCAAGTTAAGGAGGATTAATAGTATGAGTAATGAAGTTTTGAAAGAAAAAGTGGCAGAGTATACTGCCAAAGTCGAAAAAGCAAGTGCTAAATTTCCGGAGCGTAAAAATTTAGCCTACAACAGATTGTACACTCCAGCAGACCTTGAGGGTATGGATTATCTGCAAGACCTAGGTTTACCAGGTGCATATCCTTTCACACGCGGTGTACAACCTACTATGTACCGTGGTCGTTTCTGGACTATGCGTATGTATGCTGGTTTCTCTACTGCAGAAGAATCCAACAAACGGTATCGTTATTTGCTAGAGTCAGGTAGCACAGGCTTATCTTGCGCATTTGACTTACCAACCCAAATTGGTTATGACTCAGATGATGTTGTTTCTGAAGGCGAAGTAGGTAAAGTTGGTGTAGCTATTGACTCCTTGGCTGATATGGAAATCTTATTTGATCAAATCGATTTAGGAAAAGTTTCCACTTCTATGACAATCAATGCACCAGCATCCGTTTTGCTTGCTATGTACATAGCTGTTGCTGAAAAAAATGGTGTAAGTGCTGATCAATTAAAAGGTACCATCCAAAACGATATTCTTAAAGAATATGCTGCTCGTGGTACTTACATTTTCCCTCCTAAACCTTCCATGCGCCTGATTACTAACATTTTTGAATACTGTTCCAAAAATGTTCCTAACTGGAATACTATCTCTATTTCTGGTTATCATATCCGTGAAGCAGGTTCAACTGCAGCGCAGGAAATTGCTTTCACAATTGCTGATGGTATTGCTTATTGCGAAGCTGCAATTAAAGCTGGACTTGATGTTGATGCTTTTGCAGGACGTTTATCTTTCTTCTGGAATGCGCATAACAATGTGCTTGAAGAAGTAGCTAAATTCCGTGCTTCTCGTCGCGTATGGTCCAAAATCATGAAAGAACGTTTTGGCGCTAAAAACCCTAAATCTTGGATGTTACGTGTTCACACGCAAACTGCTGGTTCCATGCTAACTGCACAACAACCTGAAAACAATATTGTTCGTGTTGCATTGCAAACCGCTGCTGCTGTTATGGGCGGTACTCAATCCTTACATACCAACTCTAAGGATGAGGCATTAGCTCTTCCTACTGAAGATTCAGTACGTGTAGCTCTTCGTACGCAACAAATCGTAGCTTATGAAAGTGGTTTGGCTGATGTAGTGGATCCTTTAGCAGGATCTTACTATGTAGAAGCTATGACTAATGAAATTGAAGCGGAAGCTTTGAAATACATTGCTAAAATTGATGAAATCGGTGGCGCTGTTGTGGCTATCGAAGAAGGTTACATTCAAAGAGAAATTCAAGACAGTGCTTACAAATGGCAAAAAGAAGTTGAAAACGATGAGCGTGTTATCGTCGGTGTCAACAAATTCCAAATCGAAGAAAAACCAGTTGAAGGTTTGCTTCGCGTAGATTCTTCTGTTGGCGAAGGCCAAAAGAAAAAGCTTGCTAAACTAAGAGCTGAGCGTGATAATGCAGCTGTAAATGCAGCTCTTGCTAAATTGGAAAGTGCTTGTGCTGATGAAGATGTTAACCTTATGCCAGTTATCATGGATGCGGTTAAAACTTATGCAACACTTGGTGAAATTTGTGGCGTAATGCGTAAAGTTTTTGGTGAATACCAAGCGCATGCAACACTGTAAGAAAGGTAAGAGGAGGAATAACGATGGAAAAACGTGTTAGAATATTAGTAGCAAAACCTGGTCTAGACGGACATGATCGTGGAGCGAAGGTAGTAGCTCGCGCATTACGTGACGGTGGATTTGAGGTTATATATACAGGACTTCGTCAAACCCCAGAACAAATTGCTGAAGCTGCACTACAAGAAGATGTAAATGTAATTGCTCTTAGCTTATTATCAGGAGCTCATAATCATTTATTCCCACGCATTGTTGAATTAATTCGTGGAAAAGGAATGAACGATGTTTTAATAATTGGCGGTGGTGTTATTCCTGATTCAGATATACCTTCTCTTAAAGCAGCTGGTATTGCTGAAGTCTTTACACCTGGTACACCAACGACTGACATTATTGACTACATTAATGCAAACGCAAAATAAAAAATGTATCTGTGTGCTATGATTTCTTATTGTGTAAGAGAGAATAGTTGCATAAGGTGGTGCAAAAGATGAACATTGCAGAAGAATTATTAGCAGGTTCTCGGTTGGCCTTGTCTCGCGCTATTACAGCAGTGGAAAATGAGTATGATGATGCAGTAGATATTATGCAAAAGTTATATGCTCATACCGGTAATGCCCATGTAATTGGCATTACCGGCCCACCAGGGGCAGGCAAGAGTACATTAACTGATAAATTAGCAAAAAACTATCGCAAACAAGGGAAAACGGTTGGTATTATTGCAATTGATCCTACTAGTCCTTTTTCTGGAGGTGCGATTTTAGGTGATCGCATTCGAATGAACGATTTGACACTAGATGAAGGTGTTTTTATTCGTAGCATGGGTACAAGAGGTAGTTTAGGTGGTTTATCTCGTAAAACTGCTGAAGCTATTAAAATTATGGATGCTTCAGGTAAAGATGTGATTTTAGTTGAAACCGTCGGTGTGGGACAGTCAGAAATCGATATTGTTAAAACCGCTGATACTACCTTGGTTGTATTAGTACCTGGACTCGGTGATGATATTCAAGCTATTAAGGCTGGTATATTAGAAATTGGTGATATTTTTGCCATCAATAAGGCTGATTATGACGGTGTAAATCGTCTTAATACAGAACTGGAAATGATGCTAGATTTGAACCAACAGCAAACTGCTTGGCGTCCGCCAATTCAACGCGTGATTGCTAACCGTGATGAAGGTATTAGTGAATTAGTAGAAGCTATTTCAAAGCAAATTGCTCAGTCAAAGGAATCGGGTCAATTTATCAAACGTCGTACAGAACGTACTCGTACGGAATTGTTGGTAATGCTTGATGAACAGCTTGGGCGATATGTGAGAAAACAATTATCAGTAGATGGAAAAATTGATAAACTGGTGGCGGATGTAGAAAGTCGCGCTAAAAATCCATATGCTGTTGTGAATGATATAATGGCAAGTGTTTTGCGCTAATTGTTATAGGGGGGACTTTAAATTGTTTAAAACATTAAAAGTAGATCATATTGGTATTGCTGTAAAAGATTTAGAGCAAGCTAAAAAATTCTATACTGAAATGCTTGGTATGCAAGCTTCCGGTGAAGAAGTAGTAGAAAGCCAACAAGTAAAAGTTTGCTTTATTCCTTGTGGAGATAGTGAAATTGAATTATTAGAATCCACTTCTCCAGAAGGTCCTATTGCTAAATTTATCGCTAAAAATGGTGATAGAGAAGGAATTCAACATATTGCTATAGGCGTAGATAATATCGTAGCTACTATAGCTGATCTTAAAGCAAAAGGTGTCCGCATGATCGATGAGGCACCACGTTATGGTGCAGGCGGATCGGATATTGCTTTTGTACATCCTAAATCAACTGGTGGCGTTTTAGTCGAATTATCTCAACGTAAATAAGTGAATCATCATATAGCAAAACATGGAAATGCAAGGTGCGAATTGCTCAGAGTGAAGAGGTAAGGGATCACATTGTTGGTCTCTAGTAGTAGTGCCCTTAACAAGAGTTTTGCCCGTTACTATGCAAAATACTGTTTTGTAAAAAATAATATGATGTATATAATTACAAGTTATTGCAAAATATAGATTCTTACTATATAGTGATAGTGGAATCTAGTTGGAGGTGTAAAATGGCTACAGTTCAAGAAAAAATTGAAACTTTGAAGGCAAAGCAGGAAAAAATAAAGCTGGGTGGCGGTCAAAAACGTATTGACAAACAACATGCCAATGGCAAACTAACTGCACGTGAACGTGTAGAAAAATTGCTTGATCCTAATACGTTTGTGGAACTGGACCAGTTTGTTACACATCGTTGTGTGAACTTTGACATGGGAAAAGTATCAGCACCAGGTGAAGGTGTTGTTACTGGTTATGGTACTGTTAATGGACGTTTAGTGTATGTATTTGCTCAAGATTTCACAGTAATTGGTGGATCTTTAGGAGAAATGCATGCTGCTAAAATCGTTAAAGTACAAAAACTAGCCATGAAAATGGGTGCACCAATCATTGGAATTAATGATTCTGGTGGAGCACGTATTCAAGAAGCTGTTGATGCATTGTCTGGTTATGGAAAAATTTTCTATGAGAATACAATCGCATCAGGGGTTATTCCACAGATTTCCGTTATTATGGGACCATGCGCTGGTGGTGCAGTGTATTCACCTGCATTGACTGACTTTATCTATATGGTAAAGAAGACAAGCCAGATGTTTATCACTGGTCCACAAGTTATTAAGTCAGTTACTGGCGAAGAAGTTACAGCTGAAACACTAGGTGGGGCAATGACTCACAATACAACTTCAGGTGTTGCTCACTTTGTTGCAGAAAATGATGATGATTGCTTGGAACAAATACGGTATTTGCTGGCTTTCTTGCCTAGCAATAATCTGGAAGGCTCTCCAGTAGCATCTTGTACAGATGATATTAATCGTATGGATGAATCCTTAAATACGTTGTTACCTGATAATCCTAACCAACCATACAATATGAAAGATGTTATTACTTCGATTGTTGATGATGGTGAGTTCTATGAAGTACAACCGTATTTCGCGCAAAATATGATTACTTGTTTTGCACGTTTTGATGGTCAATCCGTAGGTATCATTGCCAATCAGCCATCTGTTATGGCAGGATGCCTTGATGTTGATGCATCAGATAAATCTGCACGCTTTATTAGATTCTGCGATGCTTTTAACATTCCATTACTTAATTTGGTTGATGTTCCAGGTTTCTTACCTGGCGTAAGTCAAGAGTATGGTGGTATTATTCGTCATGGTGCGAAAATGTTATATGCATATTCAGAAGCTACTGTACCTAAAATTACAGTAATTACTCGTAAAGCATATGGTGGTTCTTATTTGGCTATGTGTTCTCAAGATTTAGGTGCTGACCAGGTAATGGCTTGGCCAACTTCTGAGATCGCAGTTATGGGACCTGCTGGTGCTGCTAACATCATCTTCCGTGGAGATCCTGATGTAAAAGCTAAGACTGAACAATATATAGACGAATTTGCCACTCCATATAAAGCAGCTGAGCGTGGTTTTGTGGATCAGGTTATTGAACCTAAAGAAACTAGACCTCGTATCATTACTGCATTAAGTATGCTTGCTAGCAAGCGTGAACAAAGACCACAGAAGAAACATGGCAATATTCCGCTATAAGGAAGGTGTGGACTAGTATGAAAATCGATGCAAAAGGTATTGGGCCAGAAGTGTTAGCAGTGATTACTGCCGCTGTTTATCAAATGATAGGTAGTGCTAGCTTTAAGGCTGTAAAAATCAGACGTGACAGCGATTTATGGACTAACGCTGGTCGCAAAAACGCATAAGTATAAATAATAATATAAATATTTTGGAGGTATATGCAATGAAGAAATTTAACATAACTGTAAATGGTGCTACATATCAGGTTGAGGTTGAAGAAGTAAGTGCTGCTCCTGTAGCTGCTAAAGCTGCTGCTGCTCCTGGTCCTCCTGCCCCTAAGGCTGCTGCTCCTAAAGCTGCTGCTGCTCCTGCTCCTGCTGAAGTAGGCGCTGGTGATACTGCTGTTGCTTCCCCAATGCCTGGCAAAATTATTAAAGTTTTGGTTGAAGCTGGTAAAGCAGTGAAAAAAGGCGATGTTCTTATGATTCTAGAAGCTATGAAAATGCAAAATGAAATCACTGCTCCTGTTGATGGTACTATCAAATCCGTTAATGCAGCAGCTGACCAAGGCGTAAAAACAAACGATATCTTAGCTGTTATTAAGTAAGATCGTTTTTTAAGAAGCCGTACAGTTTTTTTAAAACTGTACGGCTTCTTTTTGCGTTATTAATAATATATAGAAAGTACTAAGAAATATAATGGGAATATTGATACAAATAGTACAATATAAAGTGAAAAAAGTAACTGTTTAATAAGGGGATAGACGTGTTGACAGACCATAATTGACTGGTGTAGAGTAAGAGCATGATATATATATCTTATACGAATGATTAGAGAAAGGAGCGTCTATGGATAAGCAACAAGAGGGCATTGTTCTGGAAGTGATTGCAGGTAATTTGGCAAAAGTAAAGACAAGTCGCCACAATGACTGTGAAAACTGTGGTGCTTGTCCAGGTAATTCGGCAATCGTGCTGGAAGCTCGAAATGACATAGGCGCGAAACCGGGTCAAAGAGTAGCTGTTGAAGTGCGGGAAATCAATATGCTTAAAGCGGCTTTTATTGTCTATATACTACCGCTAATCAACACATTTATTGGTGCGGTGACAGGTGGAATGTTAGCTGAACGACTACTAGTTAGTGATCTTTTGTGGGCCCAAATAGTAGGCGGCATCGTCGGATTTTCTTTATCAATAATTTATATTAAGTTTTTTGATTCGGCTGCGAGAATGGACGTGAAGATGCAACCTATTATTGTGCGCATCTTATCACAGTAGAAAAAAAGATATTTTAGTTAGTTTTAGAAGGGGTGAAATTATGGCAAAAAGCTTTCGTGGGGGTGTACATCCTGACGACCGAAAGAGGTATACGGCAAGCAAAGAGATTCAAGTTGCTCCGATACCTGAAAAAGTCATTATTCCTGTAAGACAACATATTGGTGCACCGTGTTCACCAATTGTAGCGGTTGGCGATTTGGTAAAAAAAGGACAGGTGATTGCTGAGGCACAAGCTTTCGTTTCAAGTCCTATCCATGCTTCTACATCTGGTAAAGTAGTTGCCATTACGGAATATCCACATCCAGTATTTGGTGCATGTATAGCGATTGTCATTGAAAGTGATGGGCAAGATGAATGGGTAGAGGGTCTACCACTCAGTCGTAATTGGAAAAATATCGAAGCATCTGAAATGAAAGAAATAATTCGTCAAAGTGGTATGGTTGGTATGGGAGGAGCAACATTTCCTACTCATATAAAAATGGCACCGCCGAAAGAAAAACCAATTCATACTTTTATTTTAAATGGGGCAGAATGTGAGCCTTTTTTGACGGCTGATCATCGGGTAATGTTAGAACAGTCAGAGAGAATCGTGACTGGTATGCAAATTGTCATGAAAGTATTAGGTGTCCATAAAGGATATATAGGGATAGAAGACAATAAACCAGATGCCATTGCTGCTATGAATAAAGCTTGTAGTGGGATCAATAGTCTAGAAGTAGTACCATTACAAACGAAGTACCCACAGGGCGCTGAAAAAACATTGATCAGTGTCATTTGTGGTACCGATGTACCAAGTGGCGGTCTACCGATGGATGTAGGGGTAGTGGTACAAAATGTGGGTACTGTCGTAGCCATTGCAGATGCAGTGGAAAAAGGCATTCCACTAATTGAGCGGGTCACTACTGTTACTGGTGGTGCAGTAGCAGAACCTAAAAATGTATTATTTCGAATTGGTACCACCTTTGCTGCAGCAGTAGAGCTATGTGGCGGATTTACCAAGCAGCCTATGAAGGTTATCATGGGTGGACCTATGATGGGTATGGCACAACGTACTCTTGATGTACCGATTATTAAAGGAACATCAGGTATTTTGGCCTTAAGTGAAGCAGAGGTAAATATTGGCCCAGAGCGTCCTTGTATTCGTTGTGGTCGTTGTGTTGAGGCATGTCCGATGGGACTTGTACCAAGTATGCTGAGTATACTCGCTGAACACGGTGCATATGCGGTAGCGAAAGAAAATTATGATTTACTAGACTGCGTTGAATGTGGTTCGTGTGTGTATGTATGTCCAGCAAAACGCAATATTGTTCATTATGTCAAATTGTCCAAAGCACAAAATGCAGCAATGGCGGCAAAAAAATAAGGAGGTGGCGGTATGAGCACAGAAACAAAAATAGAAATTGAACAACTTACGGTTTCGGCATCACCCCACATCCGGTGTGACGAATCCATCTCAAAAATTATGTGGAGTGTGAATGCAGCGCTTGCACCTGCAGCACTTTTTTCAATTTATAACTTTGGAATGCCTGCTTTTTTTAATATCCTTCTTTGCGTGATTGCCTGTGTGGCAACCGAGTACTTGATTTTAAAATGGCAGGATAAACCTATGGTTGTGAATGATGGTAGTGCATTTCTAACTGGCTTATTACTGGCAATGAATATTCCAGCAACACTACCTTGGTATATGCCAATAGCTGGATCGGTTTTTGCGATTGGTATTGCAAAACATACAATGGGTGGTATAGGGTTTAATATTTTCAATCCTGCTCTGATTGGGCGTGCATTTATTCTTGCATCATGGCCAATTGCAATGACTACTTGGCCAATTTCTAGTGATATGATTGGTAAAGTCGATGCATTGACAACGGCCACACCACTGGGCATTTTAAAACAACAAGGGTATCAAAATTTAATAGAACATTTTGGCGATCATGCTACGATGTATAAGTCACTCTTGTTAGGTACACGTCCTGGTAGTATGGGAGAAACTTCAGCACTATTATTGATACTCGGTGGTATTTATCTGATTTATAAAGGATATGTAAAGTGGCAAATGCCTGTTTTGATGATTGGTACGGTAGGTATTTTGACGGCTGCCTTTGGTGGCGATCCTTTTCTTCATATGATGTCTGGTGGCCTTATTCTCGGTGCTTTCTACATGGCGACTGATATGGTAACGATTCCAATTACCTTGAAAGGTCAGATCATTTTTGCAATAGGAGCTGGTGCTCTTACAGTTCTGATTCGTTTACAGGGAGGGTATCCTGAAGGTGTATGTTATGCAATTTTATTAATGAATTGTGTCACTCCTCTAATTGATCGTTTGGTGAAACCTCGAAAATATGGTACAGGGAGGTAAGAGTGATGTCACATGGCGCAAATGATAGTATTTTTAAAATAGGTATCAATCTTACTCTTGCTTGTTTGCTTGCCAGCGCAGTTATTGCAGGCACCTATGCATTGACAGCACCAGTTGCTGCTAAATCAAAAATTGCCCTTGATAATAAAGCGAGAAAAGAATTGGTAGCAGATGCTCAAGATTTTAAAGCGGTTGATGGTAAAGAAGGCTGGTTCGCAGCTTTAAAAGATGGTAAAATAATTGCTTATGTTGTACCGACCGAGAGTAAAGGATATGGTGGCGCTATTCATATGTTAGCTGCTATCACTACGGAAGGTAAGGTTATTGATTATACTATTTTAAAGTACAATGAAACTCCAGGACTGGGAGACAAAGCAGAAAAACCAGATTTCCGTAAACGGTTTGCGGGTAAAACGGCAGAAAATCTAGAAGTAGTAAAAGTTCCAAGCGAAGATAAAATTCAGGCATTAACGGGAGCAACGATTACATCGCGTGCTGTTACTAAAGGAATTAAAAAGGCTGTGGAAGAAGTTACTGCTTTTGCAGCAAACCAGAAGAAGTGAGGTGCTGAATATGAAAAATTTGTGGGACATATTTTATAAAGGCTTATTTGATCAAAACCCCATATTCCGCCTTGCCTTAAGTTTGTGCCCGGCATTGGCGGTTACTTCCACGGTGACAAATGCATTAGCGATGGGTTTGTCAGTTCTGTTTGTTATTACAGCAAATAATGTAGTGGTTTCTATTTTCCGTAAAGTAGTAAATGCGAAAGTACGTGTACCTGTGTATATTACATCCATTGCTACAATCGTTACAGTAGTGATCTTAACACTGCAAGCGTATTTTCCAGATTTATATAAAGAGTTATACCTTTATTTAAATCTAATCGTGGTATTTGCCATTATATTGGCTCGTGCCGAAGTGTTTGCGGCAAAAAATGGTGTGGTTCCTTCGTTCTTTGATGGACTGGGAATGGGGGCAGGCTTTGCGGGAGCCATGGTTTTCATTGCCATCCTTCGTGAATTATTTGGTGCCGGTACTCTAATGGGTTACCAAGTGATGGGAGCGTCTTATGACCCTGCATTAATTATGATTTTGCCGCCAGGTGGATTTGTATTAATTGGTCTAATGATTGCTAGCTTTAATTTGATTGGTGAATATCAAGATAAAGCAAAGTCTGCTAAGCAAGGGAGTGAGGCGTAATGGAGGAGTACTTAAAGCTATTAGTTGCTTCAGCAATCACGAATAATTTTGTATTGACCCAATTCTTGGGGTTGTGTATTTTTTTCGGTGTATCGAAGAATCTCAATGCATCAATTGGTATGGGAATGGCTGTTACGTCGGTTATGACGTTGAGCTCAATGCTTGCTTGGGTAGTATACACTTATATTTTGCATCCACTTGGATTACAGTCTCTGATGTTAATTTCATTTGTATTACTGATTGCTAGTTTTGTACAGTTGTTAGAGATGGTTATCAAAAAACATGCCCCAGCTTTATATAATATGTGGGGGATTTATCTTGTTTTAATTGCTACAAACTGTATCGTACTTGCTGTACCAGTTACGAATGCGGAACTTCATTCTGATTTTCTCACAAGCTTAGTAAGGGCGATTGGTTCCGGAGTCGGTTTTTCGTTGGCTCTGATCTTAATGGCTAGTCTACGTGAAAAACTACAATATGCGGATGTACCAAAATCCCTGCAAGGCCTTGGTATTTCCTTTATTTTAGCGGGCATGTTAGCATTGTCATTCTTTGGTTTTTCGGGAATGATCACACTATAAGAAATGATAGAAGGTGATGAAAAATGAGTATACCAATATTGATACTGCTTGTATTGACATCTCTAGGGTTATTTTTTGGTTTTGTATTGGCTTATTCCAATAAGAAATTTGGTATTGAGATTAATCCTTTGATTCATATTGTCGAAGATGTTTTGCCTAAAGGACAATGTGGTGCTTGTGGTTATGCTGGTTGTATGGCTTATGCTGAGGCTGTTGTTTTAAATCCTGATGTACCCCCTAATTTATGTTCCCCAGGGAAGGATGCAGTTGCTACATTAGTGGCGGAACTTACAGGTAAGGCCGCAGCTCCAATGGAACCGCAAATTGCACAAGTGAAATGCGCTGGTATTCATAGCAAAGCAAGTAAATCCTACGCTTATAATGGTGTGCAAGACTGCACTGCAGCCAATCTGTTATTTGGTGGTCCTAAGGACTGTAAGTATGGTTGTTTAGGTCTAGGTACTTGTGTTAAAAGTTGTCCGTTTGATGCGATGACAATGAGTGCGGATGGTTTGCCAATCATTGATCCAGAAAAATGTACTTCCTGCGGCAAATGCGTAAGTGTATGTCCGAAACAAGTTATTAGCCTGATGCCAGTTAGTGCAAAGGTAAGGGTAAATTGTAGTTCTAAGGATAAAGGTCCTGTGGCAAAAAAAGCATGTAGTGTGGCGTGTATTGGCTGTTCACTTTGCATGCGACAATGTACACATGGAGCCATTAAGATGGAAAACAATCTGGCAGTTGTGGATTCAAAAATTTGTGAAGCTGAGTGTTCAGAAGCTTTATGTTTGACGAAATGTCCAACCAAAGCCATTCGTCCTTTTGTGACTGGTATTGTGCCTGGCACTGAAAGTGAAGAAAGTGTCATTGCCGTTTGTGCATCTTGTGCAAAATAAAATACTATAGTATACTAGTAAATACGCAGAGGGATGTGCCTTCTGCGTATTTTTATTGAATGAGTCGGATATAATGAAATAAATACAAAGAAATGGATTCTATTTTCATAGGATCTTATTTGCATGTTAGAGAATTATGCGGTAAAATAATCTAGACTAAGAGATAAGGTCATAGAATGAAAATTGGTAATAGTTTGTTACGGATTATACCGCCAAAAGAAGGGTAGCAGTAAACGTTATGCAAAATACAAAACGTATGGTACTATTAGCATTGTTAATCGCTATGGCCAGTGTGCTACATGTGGTTGAATCTTGGCTTCCGTTGCCGTTACTGGTTCCTGGAATAAAACTGGGATTGGCCAATATGGTAGCCTTACTTGTCATCGTAATTTTCGGTTGGCGCGATGCTATATATGTAGCGATATTACGTGTTTTTTTGGCATCTCTTTTTGCTGGTATCTTTTTGGGACCTGCTTTCGCTATGAGTGTAAGTGGTGCGTTAATGAGTACAATCGTTATGGCGATTATTTATTATTACTGGCATGCTACATTTTCTTTAATTGGTATTAGTATCATTGGCGCAGTCATTCATAATGTAGTGCAAATTGGGGTAGCGGCATTATTTGTGTCAAGTATGACGTTATTATGGTATTTACCGTATTTGATATTATTCGCACTACCTACGGGTTTCGCTACGGGATTTACTACCATCCATTTTTTAACAAAGGTACCAAAACAGATATATAGATAACTGTGCAAGGTATAATTTTAAGATCGTTTACGATATAGGGGGGAACAGTTTTGCGTGGCGGCAGCAAAAAAGGATATGGTGTATTACTATTATTTTTAATTACAGGTGCAGTTTTTGGTGGAATTTTAGGAGAACTTATTTCTCGCTCAGATGCTTTAATCGATGTTGCTCCTTATTTAGTAAAGACATTCCTCATTTTAGATGTTCCGCCAGTAAGTATTAATTTATATGTTGTAAGGTTGATGTTAGGTTTTGCATTGCAGCCTAATTTAATTAGTATTTTGGGTATGGTAGCGGCCATTATGTTATTTCGACGTTTTTGAGTGATGTGACTTAGGAGGGACTTTGGATTATGGCAATTTTTTTGGCGTCCGCATCACCGCGTCGCCAGGAACTGTTAAGACAAATTGGCTGTGATTTTACGGTTATGGTTAGTGATATTATTGAAGATAATCAGCAACTGGTCGCACCTGAAGAGTTGGCTATGTTACAAGCAAAGGAGAAAGCGATCGATGTTGCTTCAAAAGTACAACCTACTGATGTGGTAATTGGTGCTGATACCATCGTTGTTTTAGATGGACAAGTATATGGTAAACCTGTTGATATAGAGGATGCTAGGGAGATGTTAATGAATTTGTCTGGCAAAGAACATCAAGTCATTACGGGGATTGCTGTTGTCAAATCGGGAGTGGTATGGACTGATTTTACTGTTACGAATGTAAGGATGGCACGTAGCAGTAAAGAGCAAATCGAAAAGTATCTGGTAACAGAAGAACCAATGGGAAAAGCAGGTTCTTATGCCATTCAAGGTATTGGTGCATTGCTTGTAGAAGGTATTACAGGTTGTTATAATAATGTCGTGGGATTACCTCTTCATCAATTAGCTATCCTAATGGAGAAAGCTGGTGTCAGTTTGTTATGACAGAAGTGGTGCCACTGATGATGAAAGAACTGCCACTAGAGGAACGGCCTCGGGAAAAAATGCTAAAGATCGGCGCTCAGGCTTTAAGTAATGCAGAATTACTGGCTATATTACTGAGGACTGGTAGTAAAAAAGATTCTGTTTTGCGCATTGCAGAGAGAATTCTAAAAAAATATGAAGAGATGGGCGTAGCAGCTTTAGCGAGTCTGAGTCCCCAAGAACTTAGCAAAATTAAAGGCATTGGACCAGTAAAGGCAGTGACGGTTGTTGCTGCGATTGAACTTGGCAAACGTTTACATGGCAAAGTAGCAACGGAAAAACCAGTGATTCGTGCGCCACAAGATGTTTCCGATTTACTGATGACTAGATTACGTTATGAAACAAGGGAACATTTCATGATTGTATTGTTATCCACCAAAAATCATGTTCTTGCGATTCCTACGATTTCAATTGGTAGTTTGAATGCATCCATTGTGCATCCCCGCGAATTATTCCATGAGGCGATTAATCATTCTGCAGCGGCAGTCATTTTAGTGCATAATCATCCTAGTGGAGATCCTACTCCAAGCCGGGAAGATATAAGACTGACGAAAAAATTAATGGAAGCTGGGGAAATTTTAGAAATTCATGTACTTGATCACGTCATCATTGGTGATAATAAGTATGTTAGTCTTAAAGAACTGGGAATAATATAACAAAATTATGATGTGGAAGAAGCAATGTTACTTGCTTAATGAAAGGGGCTATGTTTTTTATGAAGAATTTATTTGGATCGTTTTCTCGCGATATGGGGATAGATCTTGGCACTGCTAATACATTGGTACATGTCAAAGGAAAAGGTATTGTACTGAGTGAACCATCTGTGGTTGCTATTCAACGTGACACTGGTGACGTGCTAGCGGTAGGCGAAGAAGCAAAGCAAATGATTGGACGTACACCTGGCAATATTGTAGCGATCAGGCCGCTTAAAGATGGTGTTATTGCTGATTTTGATGTTACGCAAGCTATGCTTAAGTATTTCATCCGTAAGTCCATTGATACCAAATCATTGGTTCGTCCTAGAGTGATTGTTGGTGTGCCCTCAGGCGTTACAGAAGTTGAAAAACGTGCTGTAATTGATGCAACCATTCAAGCCGGGGCTAGAGAAGCATACTTGATTGAAGAGCCTATGGCTGCGGCCATTGGTGCTGGGCTGCCCGTTCATGAACCTACCGGTAATATGGTTGTTGATATTGGTGGAGGAACTACTGAGGTTGCTGTTATTTCCCTAGGGGGGATTGTTACTAGCCGCTCTATTCGCGTGGGTGGAGATGAAATGGATGAATCCATTATACAGTATATTAAACGTACTTATAATCTAATGATTGGTGAACGTACTGCTGAAGAAATAAAAATGAAAATTGGGGCAGCCATTGTACCTACAGTAGAAGAAACGCTAGATATTAGGGGTAGAGATTTGGTAAGTGGTTTACCCAAAACGTTAAATATTAAGGCAAGTGAAGTACAACAAGCGCTTAGCGAACCGATTGCCAGTATTATCGAAGCTGTTAAAGTTACACTAGAGCGCACCCCACCAGAACTAGCTTCTGATATTATGGATCGGGGCATTGTGATGACCGGTGGCGGATCTTTACTTACGGGACTTGATGCGTTACTAATGAAAGAAACAGGTATGCCTGTGCATATTTCGGAAGATGCATTGTCTTGTGTATGTATGGGAACGGGACGAGCCCTCGATAGTATTGATTTGTTAAAAAGAGTATTAATGACTCCTAAAAAATTTGGTTAGGTTTGTAGAAAGGAGCTTATAAAGGTGGGATTATTTAACAAAAAGGCGGCCGTTCTACTAGTAGCAATAGTAACCGTCTTTTTGCTAGCCAGTTTCCAAGCCCAAGGGAAATATAAGTTTGTCTTTATGGAGGAACTTGTTACCACTATTTTGGCGCCAGCTCAATCTATCGTTTCCAATGTGGGGTTCAACGTACGCAAAGTGGGTTTGTCTACTAGTGAGTTGATGACTGTATATCGTGATAACCAAACATTACGAAGCGAAAATGAGGAACTTCGACAAAATCATCTTAATGTAGCTGAAATCTCGGCAGAAAATGTACGATTACGATCGATGCTTGATTATAAAACGGCATCGACACAGTTTGATTTTGTCATGGCTACAGTGGTAGGGCGTGATTTGGGAACTTGGACCAGTACGATTATTATTAATCGTGGAACGGCTGATGGTATTACAAAAGAAATGCCTGTGGTTACACCACAAGGACTTGTTGGTAATGTAGTAAGTGTATATACAAATGCAGCAAAAGTTCAGCTTATTCTTGATGCAAGAAGTGCTGTAGGAACGTTAGTGCAACGTCCTGAATCAAGAGTGGCTGCCATTGTTGAGGGGAGTAGTACTACGCAGTTAATGCCACGCATGGTCAATATAGCTCGTGATGCAGATATTATTAAAGGTGATAAATTAATCACTTCAGGGTTTGGCGGTATCTATCCCAAAGGTCTATTAATTGGCGAAGTGGTAGATGTTGTAAATGAAGAAGGTGGTTTATTAAAGTATGCAATTCTCAAACCAGCAGTTGATTTTGATCGATTAGAAGAGGTTTTTGTCATTGTTAATTCTAGAGAGCCTGTACCTACTTTACCGCCTGTAGTGCCATTACCCCCTGCTAGTGCTACAAAAATAGCGCCTCAAGGAGTAGTAGGACGATGAGAACCTTTATTTGGTTGAGTGTGATTGTTCTTACTATTATTATACAATTAACATTACTACCTCTGATTGCAATCAATAATATTTATCCAGATATGCTACTTGTTATAGTGGTATCACATGCCCTCTTAGCAGGCAAAGAAAAAGGCGTAGGTATAGGATTTTTTGCAGGAATATTACAGGATTTGGCATCGGGTAGTGTTTTTGGTATTTACACCTTATCGAAATTGACGATTGGTTATCTATTTGGTTTAGCAGAGCGCAAAGTATTTAAAGAGCATATATTATTACCAGTCGTTGCTACGGTCATTGCAACCATGATAAATGGTCTAGTCATTTTTGTGCTATTTTTTATATTAGGTTACAAAGTTGAGATTGTCTCTGCTATGATGAATAATATAGTACCTTTAATAGGTTATAACGTGCTTATTGCCATTCCAGTACATTATATTGTATATCGGTTGACTATATTTACATCGGAATAAAGGAATGAATCGGTAACGGAATGTTTGGAGAAGGGAGGTTGTTGTTATGCTGGCTAAGCGATCAAATAATAGACTTGAAATATTGGCAATCATTATTGTATTAGTATTTGTATCTTTAATTAGCCGATTAGGATATTTACAAGTTGTGCAGGGAAAATATTATGGGCAGAAGGCTGATGGCAACCGTATTCGCCTTATCCCCATCATGGCTCCTCGTGGTATCTTTTTTGATCGTAATGGTATCGCGATGGTTTCCAATCTACCCGGATTTACCGTATCTTTATTACCTATTACAGGCGCGATCCCGGAAGCTGTTATTAGTAAATTAGCTGGCATCTTAAATGTAAGTACAGAGGAAATCAATACGAAACTTAGTCAAAGTAAGGGGAATTTTGATCCCGTACGTATCAAAACGAATATTGGGCCCGATGTAGTAACGAAGATTGAGGAACGTCGTGCAGAATTGCCAGGAGTGGTTATTGAAATTCAGCCCATTCGCAATTATGTTAATAATGAACTGGGTGCTCATTTATTTGGTTATGTCAGTGAAATTAATGATACGCAATTAGAGAAAGCCAAAGCCAAAGGTGATGGCTATAAGATCGGTGATATTGTCGGAAAGTTTGGTTTAGAAAAAGTATATGATCGTGAATTACGTGGCGCAGATGGTGGCGATCAAGTAGAAGTCGATGTAACAGGACGCCCGGTCAGTGTCCTTGGGAAAAAAGAGACCATACCAGGGAAAAATCTAGTCTTGACGATTGATTCTCGAATACAAAAAGCAGCGGAAGTCGCAATTGATGAACAGCTTATTTATTTGCAGACAAAAACTGAATTTCGTAATGCGAAATCCGCTGCTGCGATTGCTATGAATCCCAAAACGGGCGAGATTTTAGCGATGGTAAGTAGGCCAACGTTTAATCCTAATCTATTTGCCGGTGGAATTTCTAGTAAAGACTGGAAACTTATAAATGAAAATCCTAATAACCCTATGGATAATAAAGCAATTTCCGGGGAATATCCGCCTGGATCAACGTTTAAAATTGTTACAGGGACGGCTGCATTAGAATTGGGAAAAGTTACTCCGGAAGAGCAAATCTTAGATACAGGTAAACATTGGATTATTGATAAAGGGAATGCTGAAGGAGAGGCTTTAGGGTGGATAAACTTTAAACAGGCCTTATCTAAATCTGACAATGTGTATTTTTATGAAATGGGTAATCGCTTAGGGATTGATAATTTAGAAAAGTATGCTCGGCTCTTTGGTTTTGGTGCGCTTACAGGTATTAATTTACCAGGCGAGTCAGAGGGGTTAGTGGCGAATAAACGTTACAAAGAAAAAGTATACGAAGAAGATTGGTATTTATCAGAAACCTTTGATGCTGCGATTGGTCAAGGATTTCAGCTCGCAACACCACTACAGATTGCCGTTATGTTGAGTGAAATTGCCAATGGTGGTCATCGGTATCGTCCTTATGTAGTTAGTAAAATAGTCGGGAATAATGGGGATTTGATTCAAGATTTTGCACCGGAAGAAATAGGTCAGCTTACCATATCGCAGTCCAATCTCACTCTAATTCGTGAATCGTTGCGAGATGTGGCGTTGGAGGGGGGCACTGGTGCGCAAGCTTTCCGTGATTTTCCTGTACCGATTGCGGGTAAAACAGGTACGGCTGAAAATTCTCACGGTAGTGATCACGGCTGGTTTATTGCGTATGGTCCTTATGAAGATCCACGTATTGTAGTCGTTGTTATTGTTGAGCAAGGCGGATTTGGGGCTGGTTCTGCAGCACCGATTGCTAGAAAGATAATGGAAACTGCTTTTAATATTAATCAGGCACCAATAGAGGCTGTGAAACTTAATAAACCACAGACCGCGTTATAAAAACTCTAATTTTTCTTCGATATAAATCGTATATACAAAAGACAACACAAAGGAACCACAAAGAAAAACTTCAAGAGTCTCTTTGTGAAAACTTTGTGCCTTTTTCTTATTTGTAGCAGGAATATTAGGAAAAAACGCGAAAGTATAGTTGCAGACGTTATAATTTTTATGGTAAAATTTGGGAGATAGACATGCGAGAATGTGTAATGTTTAAAGGTAGTAGAAACGGTTTGCAGTTAGTACTCGATAATTCAGCAGATTTTACAGTGATTTTGGATACATTAAAAGCTAAGTTGGAATCAGCTGTTGTTTTTTTTACAAAGGGTACAACTGTAGAGGTACCAGCGAAAGTACGTGTATTGACCTTAGAAGAACAACAAGATTTAGCGAAACTATTAGCTGCGTATGGTCTCATTTTTTGTCAAATTACTGAAGAGCCAGATATTGTAGAAGAAGTGAATGCTACAATGGGGAAGGTAGAAACATTATTTGTTGACAAAACGATACGCAGTGGACAGGAAGTATTATATAGTGGTTCGGTAGTTATTACTGGCGATGTGAATCCTGGTGCCAAAGTGATAGCTGGTGGAGATGTTATCGTTAGAGGAACGTGTCGCGGGGTTGTGCATGCTGGAGCTTATGGCAATGCAGATGCGACAATTACTGCTGATCGATTAGTGGCTTCCCAGATCCGGATTGCGAGCTTGATTGCTCGGGCACCTGATCATTTAGAACAACCAGAGTATACAGAGCGGGCAAGTATAAAAGAGGGTAATGTTGTAATCGAAAGAGTTGATATATAGGAGGATATACATGGGAGACGTCATTGTTATAACATCAGGTAAAGGCGGCGTTGGCAAAACTACGACTTCCGCTAATTTAGGTACAGGCTTTGCTTTATTAGGGAAGAAAGTAGCCTTGATCGATGCTGATATTGGATTACGTAATTTAGATGTAGTGATGGGACTCGAAAATCGTATTGTCTATGATTTAGTAGATGTGGTAGAAGGAAATTGCCGCTTGAAGCAGGCTATGATTCGTGATAAACGTTATGAGTCGTTATATCTTTTGCCAGCGGCACAAACTCGGGATAAAAATGCAGTTAATCCAGATCAAATGGAAAAATTATGCAAAGAACTAGTGCAAGACTTTGATTTTGTTATTATTGATTGTCCAGCGGGGATCGAACAAGGGTTTAAAAATGCTATTGCTGGTGCTGATCAGGCTATTATTGTTACTACGCCAGAAGTGTCTGCTGTTCGTGATGCGGATCGCATTATTGGTTTATTAGAATCAGAAGGTAAACATAATCCGAAGCTTATTATTAATCGCATTCGTCCTCATATGGTTAAAAAAGGTGATATGATGGATATTGATGATATTATTGAAATTTTGGCAATTGATTTGCTAGGGATCATACCGGAAGATGATTATATTGTAGTTTCTACTAATCGAGGTGAACCTGCAGTAGCCAATCCAATATCCGGAGCTAGTACAGCGTATAAAAACATTGTAAGACGATTGCTTGGAGAAAATGTTCCATTGATGAAGATCGAGGCGAATGATGGCTTTTTTAATAGATTGAGAAAGGTATTTAACTTTTAGGGGGCGAGAATGGTGCTTGATTTAATTCAAAGGATATTTGGGAAAAGTTGTACATGTTCTAAGGATGTTGCGAAAGAACGGTTGCGTTTAGTTTTGGTTCATGATCGTGTGAATACTTCACCGCAATTTATGGAAGGCTTAAAAGATGATATGATAAAAGTGATATCTAATTACATGGATATTAATGAACAAACCATGGAAGTGCATTTTGCTCAAACAGAGACATCGGTAGCATTAATCGCGAATATTCCTGTGAATCGGATGAAACGTGGGAATGGTTTGAAAGACTAAATTTACTAAAAGTACAGTATCATATACTGTACTTTTTTACGGAATTTAGTGCAGGACTTTTGGTATGGAAGGTAAGTGTAGTAAATGTTAAGCCGACGATTATTGCGTAATTTAGATTTTATAACAATAGGGACTGTGAGTTTGCTAATTTTGATCAGCTTGATCATTATTAGCAGTGCGACTCATGCAAATACACCAAGTGGTGATCGATATTGGTATGTTGAACGTCAGGGTATTTTTGCGGTGGTTAATATTATCATCATTTTTATCATGTTGAATTTTGATTATAAAGTGTTAGGGAAAATGGCAAATACTTTGTATGGTATCAATATGATAATGCTATTGGCCGTTATGTTTATTGGTCAGTCCGCACTGGGAGCGCAACGATGGATACAGTTAGGACCTATTAGTTTACAGCCATCTGAGTTTTCGAAATTGATTATGATTATTGCGTTAGCCGATATGCTAGATAGGAAGAAAGGGCAGCTGAATTCGTTTCAAGATATTATCCCGATTTTTTTGTATGTAGGTATTCCTTTTTTATTAGTATTAAAGCAACCTGATCTTGGTACATCGTTGGTATTTATGGCGATTTTATTTGGTATGATTTTTATTGCTGGTATTCGAACCAAACTTTTGATGATTATTTTTGGTGCTGGAATTACTTTTATGCCGTTTTTTTGGCATTTTTTAAAAGATTATCAAAAGCAACGCCTTACGGTATTTATTGATCCGAATGTTGATCCTTTAGGCTCTGGGTATCATATTATCCAATCTAAGATTGCGATTGGATCAGGTATGCTATTTGGCAAAGGATTATTTGGCGGAACACAGAGTCAGTTGAATTTTTTACCGGAAAATCATACGGATTTTATTTTTGCCGTGATTGGTGAAGAACTTGGTTTTGTTGGAGCGGCTTTGATTTTACTATTATATTTTATTGTCTTATATCGCGGTATTAAAATTGCAGGATCAGCTCGAGATAATTTTGGAATGCTTCTTGCCACGGGGATTACTTCAATGTTGGCATTTCATGTATTAGTCAATGTTGGAATGACTGCTGGTATTATGCCAGTAACCGGTATTCCATTACCTCTTATGAGTTACGGCGTCAGCGCGCTTACGACCAATATGATTAGTATTGGTATCTTGCTGAATATCTATATGCGGCGACAAAAAATAATGTTTTAATCGGAGAGATGCACTTGTGCATCTCTTTATTTTTTTTTAGCATATACTTCCTGTCATACATCATATATATTGCATAATAGTGTGTATTGTACAGGGGGTCTTTATTATGATGAGGCTAGGTCGTAAGTGGAAGAGTAATCAATGGGGAGAGCGAAGTGATGAGTATCTCTGGCAAGACTTGCAATATCAGCATCAGTATGGGTGGCTGAAAAAAATTGTAGTAGCATCCATCGTTTTTTCGCTTGTATACTGGGCACATATCTCAGAAACAGGAGTAGGGTATAAAATAGATGAAGGAATTGATTATATCGTATCTACTGAAACAGACTGGAATTATATAACGCAGCAATTGAGCAACCGCTTTCCTCCTACGGTTGATTTATCGGTACTCAAAAAAGTTCAGAGCGTTGTATCAAAACCGGCAGACCCCTTGTTGTATATGATGAAACCTGTCAGCGGAAAGATGATATCTCCGTTTGGTTGGCAGACAGACCCTGTAACCAAACAAGGGGTGATGCATGAAGGAATTGATATGGAAGGTGCTTTGGGAAGCAATATAAAGGCTGCCGCTGCTGGCAAAGTGAAAATGATAACGGAGAGTGCCCAATATGGGAAAATAGTAATTTTGGAACATAGTCAGGACATTGAGACGTTGTATGGATATATGGGAGAAATATTAGTCAATCAGGATGATATCGTAAGTCAAGGACAAATCATAGGAAAGGTAGGAAGAAGCGGCCTGACGAAGAAAGCCTCACTTTATTTTGAAGTGAGAGAAAAAGGAACAGCTATTGACCCCATTACAAGGATAAAGGGTGATTTCCCAACGGGAGAGGGGAAGTGATTTCTTGCGGGTTGCTAAGATAGCTGGTATTCAAATTGTATTGAATTATTGGTTTATCGCACTCATCATGCTATTTGTGTTAGCTGATATGGGGAGTAAAGTATTGCTAGTATTTAGTGCAGTATTATGGCATGAAGTAGCACATGCACTAGTAGCTGTACGTTTGGGATATAGAGTGAAAGAGGTTCAATTATTACCTTTTGGTGGTGTGGCACGTATTGAGGGACTAGGAATCATGAGTGCTCGAGATGAGAGTTGGATAGCCGCCGCCGGACCAGCAGCTAGTTTGGTTTTGGCGGCTTTTGCCTATGGCGCTATGCTTTACTTTGCTACTTGGAGTGATGTATGGGAGTTTTATATGAGAGTCAATATGATGTTAGCAGGATTTAATTTACTACCAGGATTACCTCTTGATGGTGGGCGGATGCTTAGAGCGTGGTTAACATCCTATATGGATTATAAGAAAGCCACATTGATCGCAGCAAGGAGTAGTAAATGCCTCAGTGCTTGTTTGTTGTTTGTTATCATATATCAATATATCGAAAGTCATACAGTAAATTTGACTTTTTTAGTGGGCGTTATATTTTTATATACAGTAGCTAAAAGTGAAATCGAAGTGGCTGGCTTTCGCACATTACGAGTATTAGCGCAAAAAAAGGGAGAACTGATGGCGCGAGGAATTATGCCAACTGCTTATTTTACTGTATTAAGCAGTGTGATGGTGAAAGATATCATTCCCCTTTTTAAACCTAATCAATATTCAATTGTGCTGATTTTTAATAGAGAATGTAAGTTATGCAAAACAATAACGGAAACGGAAATTTGGGAAAAAATACCTGACAAAGGGCTTTATATAACGGTAGGACAATTAATATCATAGAATGTTGGCAGGATTTTTTCTGATTATGTAGAACCTAAGGTAGGATATCCGACTAAGTGTTAGGTATTATTGGGCAATATATATACGAAAGATAGAATATTTTTCGCAAGAAAAATTTGGAGGTTATTTTTACTTATGATTACGCTAGATCCCGCTATTTTAAACAGGGTTATGAAACCTGCTCGGTATACAGGAAATGAATGGAATAGTATAAAGAAAGATCATAGTACAGTTGCTGTTACAGTTGCACTGGCTTTGCCTGATGTGTATGAAGTCGGCATGTCTAATTTGGGTCTTAAAATTTTATATCAAATCTTAAATAATCGCATGGATACAGCAGCGGAACGGGTATATGCCCCATGGGTGGATATGGAAGCTGAAATGCGTTCACATCAAATTCCGTTATATACTTTAGAAAGCTTAAAACCAGTAAAAGAATTTGATATTGTTGGATTTTCTTTGCAATATGAGATGAGTTATAGTAATGTGCTCAATATGCTCGATTTAGCAGGTATTCCTCTTTTAACTGCAGAGCGCAGGGAATCTGATCCGATTATTGTTGGGGGCGGTCCTTGTACATTTAATGCGGAGCCAGCTGCTGATTTTTTTGACTGTTTTGTCTTAGGTGAAGGCGAAGAAATTATGGAAGAAATGGCTGAGGTAGTGGCAGAGTGGAAACAATCAGATAAAGTTGGTGGAAGACAAGGACTCTTGAAGAAACTAGCACAAGTTGCGGGAATGTATGTACCTTCCTTATATGATGTAACCTATCATACTGATGGTACAATTGCTCAGGTAGCGCCAAACTGCTCAGAAGCCAAGTCAATTGTTACCAAACGAGTTGTCAAGGATCTAAATACGGTGGAATTTGCGACGAGACCTGTTCTTCCTTACTTAGATATTGTTCATGATCGAATTATGTTAGAATTATTTCGTGGCTGTACGAGAGGCTGTCGCTTTTGTCAGGCAGGAGTATTGTATCGTCCAGTACGAGAACGTACTCCAGAAAATCTAATCAAGATTGCCAAAGAAATGGTTGCTAGCACTGGATATAGTGAAATATCGTTGACGTCTTTGAGCTCAGCAGATTATTCGTGCTTACCAGATGTTGTTCAATCCCTGATTGATGAGCTAAAAGAGCAAGGGGTAAGCATATCGTTGCCATCGTTACGCATTGATAGTTTTTCTGTTGAACTGGCGCAAAAATTACAACAGGTGCGTAAAAGTGGGTTAACATTTGCTCCAGAAGCAGGTACTCAGAGATTACGTGATGTCATTAATAAAGGGGTAACGGAAAAAAATCTAGAAGATTCTGTTCGGGCGGCTTTTGAGGCAGGGTGGTCAACGGTGAAACTTTATTTTATGATGGGGTTACCTACTGAGACTGACGAGGATGTATTAGGCATTGCGAAATTAGCATATCGGGTACTAGAGATATATAAAGAAGTAAAAGGGCGTAGAGGTGCCAAGGTGACCGTTAGCGTGTCTTGCTTTGTACCCAAACCACATACCCCTTTTCAGTGGTTTGGTCAAGATATGGCAGCCGAGTTTGAACGTAAGCAACGTTTACTCAGAGATCAGATACGGGATCGCAGTATTACCTTTAATTGGCATGATGCTCGTACTAGCTTTCTAGAGGGTGCGTTTGCTCGTGGCGATCGAAGGTTAGGACAGGTATTACTAGCGGCATGGAAAAATGGTGCGAGATTTGATGGTTGGTCTGAACACTTTAAATATAATACTTGGATAGAGGCTTTTGCGACGGAAGGAATCGATCCTCATTTTTATGCGACTCGCGAACGCAGTGATCAGGAAGTTTTGCCATGGGATCACTTATCATCAGGGGCAACGAAAGAATTTTTAGTTCGTGAATATCAACATGCTGTGAAGGAAGAGTTAACTGCTGATTGTCGGCGAAATCAATGCAGTGCCTGTGGAGTATGTCCAGAGCTTGATGTTCAGGTAATTGATTGGGGGAAACAAGTATAATGGGAAAGCTACGTCTAGAAATTACTAAAGGTGAAGAAATTCGTTATATTTCACATCTCGATTATGCAAGTGCGATTGAAAGGACCATTATACGAGCCAAATTACCGGCTGCTTATTCAGAGGGGTTTAATCCTCATATGAAGATATCATTTGCTTCAGCCTTGGCTGTGGGGGTAACCAGTCAAGCTGAATATATGGATATTGAATTTAAAGAAGAAGTAGAGTTAACGGATGCTGTAAAAAGAATAATGGCTACATTGCCACCAGGAATTTTACTAAAAAGAGCAAAATATATGGTTGGCAATACTCCAGCTTTAATGGCGATTGTTAACCTAGCGACATATAATGTGATCGTTCCTTTAACGGGTGATGCTGAAGCAACCGAAGAGAGTATCAGGAAATTTAATGAAGCTACCGAAGTATTATATACCAGACAAACGCCAAAAGGCAGAAAAGAAATTGAGATAAAACAATATATGGCGGAGCCGATTGTCGTTGATGTGCAAGAGCAAGTCGCCCATTTATTAGTTGATATTAAAATTACACCAAATGGTAGTATAAAGCCGGGCGAAATTTTAGCAGCTTTAGTAGCAAATTTTGATTTACCTGTGGATAGAGAGCGGGCGCTCATTCATCGTACGGGATTATATGTTGTTGAGAATGATACAAAGGTTAAGCCAATTGATTTATAAATATATAAGGCATTAAGAAAATGACAGCTATCATGTTAGTCTGCCGAGGCTGGGATATAGGGTCTCGCTTGCGTCCTTCGTAAAGCCACTCGACCCTATATCCCAGCCACGACGATTGCCTATAAAATACTTAATGTATTAGATATAATAAGAACGTAATATTTATGAAAGGAGGGAATAAGATGCCTAAAACGATTGTAGTCAATATTACGCCTGAAGAAACTAGAATGGCAATTTTTGAAGATAAAGAACTGATTGAAATCACTGTAGAACGGACGAAAAGTGGTCATCATGTTGGTAATATTTACAAAGGTAAAACGAAAAATGTTTTACCTGGTATGCAGGCGGCATTTATTGATATTGGTAAGGATAAAAATGCGTTTTTATATACCGGGGATGTGCAAGCAGCAGAGGATACCCCTAAGAGTGTCGATCATAAATTGACTGTCGGCAAAGATGTAATGATTCAGATTGTAAAAGATGCTCTTGGAACTAAGGGACCAAGAGCTACAACCAATTTGACATTACCAGGCCGATATGTGGTTTTCATGCCGACTGTTGATTATATTGCGATTTCTCGACGAATTGCTAGTGAAGAAGAACGTACTCGTTTAAAGAAACTGGTTGAGAAAGTTAGACCGGCAGGTATGGGAATCATTGTGCGAACGATGGCAGAGGGGAAAAGCGAAGAAGATTTGCATAAAGATATTCAATATCTTTATAACTTATGGAATGCGCTAAGTGCTAGAGCCAAAAGGGCTGTTGCCCCTATCTTGCTGTACCGAGATGTGGATTTAGTCATTCGTATTGTCCGTGATTATTTATCATCTGACGTGGAAGAGTTTATACTGGATAACAAAGAAGCATATGGAAGAGTTTGTGATTTGTTAAAATATACATCGCCTGAACTGTTGAGTCGAGTCAGATTATATGAGGGAAGTAAAGATATCTTTTCTTATTATGCTCTGGATGAGGAACTCGAAAAAGTCGGACAACGTTGCGTGTGGCTCGCATGTGGTGGCTATATTGTCATTGATAAGACGGAAGCATTAACGGTTATTGATGTGAATACGGGAAAATTTGTAGGTTCTACTAAATTATCCGATACGGTTTTTAGAACCAACTTAGAAGCAGCAGCCGAAATTGTTAGGCAACTACGCCTTAGGGATATTGGTGGCATTATTATTGTTGATTTTATTGATATGGATAAAGAAGAGAATAAACAAGCGGTCATAGCTGCCTTAGAAGAAAATTTAAAGAGGGACCGTACCAAAACCAATGTACTTGGTTTTACTGAGCTTGGCTTAGTCGAGATTACACGTAAAAAAGCTCGGCAGAATTTAGAGAGTATGCTCTATAGTGAGTGCCCATGTTGCGCTGGACGAGGGAGAGTACAATCGCCGGAAACAGTGATCATTAATATATGGCGCAAGATGCGTGCCGTGATGAGGCAACCAAGAAGGCAAAGTAAAATTGTCATTCAAGTGCATCCATTGGTTGCTGAAATATTGAAAAGTCAAGGGGAGCTCACTCGTATGGAGCAGGAATTATCCTGTTCGCTACGTATGGAAGCGATACCAGCTCTACATCCCGAGATATTTTCGCTTCTGTATGAAAGTGAGTAGTTAAAACTGTTAATAAATATTGACAAGTTTTTGTACCTATGCTATCATCATGTAATGTAGGTATCATACTTACGTCCCAAACCGCACGGAGAGGTTTCTAAAATCCGCTATTCATATTTTATTTAAAAAGGTCTTGAAATAAAATATTGCGGTACCGTATTCGGCGAGTATAGAATGAGGGAGGTGTAATGTAATAATGTATGCAATTATCGAAACTGGTGGTAAACAATACCGTGTTTCTGAAGGCGAAGTAATTTTTATTGAAAAAGTAGAAGTTAACGAAGGCGAAGTGGTTGAATTTGATCGTGTGCTGACTGTAGTAACAGACGGTGATATCGTGATTGGTAAACCAGTAGTCATTGGTGCTAAAGTATCCGGTAAAGTCGTATCCCATGGTAAAGGTAAAAAGATTTTTGTTTTCAAATATAAAGCAAAATCCAACTACCGCAAACGCCAAGGTCATCGTCAGCCTTATACTAAAGTGCTTATCGAAAAGATCGAAGCATAAGTATGATCAAAATAGAGATTGTTCGTGATGTAGACCAGGCTATAGTGGAGTTTAAAGTGACTGGACATGCGAATACTGCTCCTCATGGACAGGATATTGTATGTGCAGGTATATCAGCTTTGACCCAAACTGCAGTACTGGGGTTAGAACGACAGTTGAAAAGAAAAGTTCACATTGAGATTGCTCATGGCAAGCTTAAAATGAATTTGCTAGATAATCCAGATGCATTAACAGATGCAATTCTGGAAACCATGTTAATTGGTTTAACAGAGATTGGGAACATAAATCCCAAGAGTGTTCGTATTTTAGAACGCAGGAGGTGAGGTACAGATGTTTAATTTTAATTTACAATTATTCGCTCATAAAAAGGGCGTTGGTAGTACTCGTAATGGTCGTGACAGTGAATCAAAACGTCTTGGCGTTAAGCGTCACGCAGGCCAAGTAGTAACTGCTGGTAGCATTTTGGTTCGTCAGAGAGGAACTCATTTTCATACAGGTGCAAATGTTGGCATTGGTAGTGATGATACCTTATATGCGAAAATTGCTGGTCGTGTTGCTTTTGAACGCAAAGGTCGCAACAATCGTCAAATTAGCGTATATCCAATTGAAGAAGCTATCTAAGATAGACACCTGCGGCCTTAGCCGCAGGTATTATTTTTGTCTGATTCAAAATAGTTACTGATATGAGTCTAATATGATATATATATATAATTAAATTTATTGTATAATTATAATACACATTAGATGATGGGCCCAATAGGGAAGGAATGATTAGATGATGGAAAATCATGAAATGAGTGTAGAAAGTATTGCATTACTGAAAATACAGCGGCATGATTTCATTAACCACTTACAAGTGATTCATGCCTTGCTCCAACTAGGACGTACGGAAAAAGCTCTTACATATATTGAAGAATTGGCGAAAGACTCTCAATTGCTTTCGAGTACTCTTACACTAACTAAAGAGCAGTGTATTTATTCCAAGAAGGCTTAAAGGAATTGTTGCTAAAGTAACTATTTTGAAGCGGGCAAAGGTTTATAGTTGGTGTTTAAAAAAACGCAATATGGTATATATTAGTGATAATGATTTAATTACATATAAGGGGTTTTATAGATGTTTATTGATAGAGCAAGGATCGAAGTCATATCCGGTAATGGCGGCAATGGTATGTCTAGTTGGCGTCGGGAAAAATTTGTTCCGAAAGGTGGTCCAAGCGGTGGAGATGGTGGACGTGGCGGAGATGTGATTTTAATTGTTGATGCCAATACCAATACGTTAATTGATTTTCGTTATAAACGTAAATTTGTTGCGAATAATGGTATAAACGGACAAACGAAGAATATGCATGGACAGAATGCGGAACCTACTTATATTAAAGTTCCACCGGGGACTCTAGTGAAAGATGCGGAAACGGGAGCTGTACTGGCAGATTTGACAAAAGTAGGTCAACAGGCGATATTGGTAAAAGGTGGTCGTGGCGGGCGGGGGAATGCTCGATTTGTGAATAGTGTGAACCGGGCACCTACTTTTTCTGAGAATGGTGCACCTGGCGCTAGTCGCATGTTACAATTGGAACTGAAATTACTCGCCGATATCGGTTTAGTTGGTTATCCGAGTGTAGGAAAGTCGAGTATTATTTCGCGTGTATCAGCAGCTAAACCTGATATTGCAGCCTATCATTTTACGACATTAACACCGGTACTCGGTGTAGTGAGTCTTGATGAAGGTCATAGCTTTGTCGTAGCTGATATTCCAGGACTGATTGAGGGAGCCCATGAAGGTGTTGGTTTGGGACATGATTTCTTACGTCATATTGAGCGTACAAGAATTATTATTCATGTACTCGATGTATCTGGTTTAGAAGGTCGTGATCCAATCGATGATTATAATAAAATTAATAAAGAACTGGCATTATATAATGAACGATTGTCCACTAGACCGCAAATTATTGTCGCCAATAAAATGGATCTAGTGGAATCACAAGAAAATCTACCAAGAGTAGTTGAATATATGGAGAAACTTGGTCATACTGTTTATCCAGTATCAGCCGCTACTGGTGAAGGCTTGCCAGAACTCATGCAAGTGGCCTCTAAGATGCTGCTTGAGCATGTTGAAGAACCAGAAGAAACAGATGATACGATTGTTTATGAAGCCAAGCCAGAAGTTGAATTTACCGTTAGTCGTGATATGGACGGCGCTTATTTAGTTCGTGGTAAAGGGATTGAAAAATTAGTAGCCATGACGAATTTTGATAATGATGAAGGCGTACGACGTTTTCAACAAGTATTCCGTCGTCGAGGTATTGAAGATTTGCTGAAAGAACGTGGTATTAAAGAGGGCGAGACAGTACGGATTGGTGACATGGAATTTGAATTTAGATTATAGAGGGGAAATAAATAAGTGGAAGAAATTACATTAACAGGAAAACAGAAAAGTTATTTGCGTTCTTTAGGTAGTACAATGGACCCCATTGTACAGATCGGCAAAACGGGATTATCGGCAACATTGCTAGAGAGTACGGTTCAAGCGTTAGTTGCTAGAGAACTTATTAAAGTAAGAGTCTTGCAAAATTGTGCGGAGGAACCTAAAGTAGCACTGGAAGAGCTAGCGCAAGCAGCAGACGCTGCATTGGTACAAGTCATTGGACGCAATGGACTGCTATATAAACGCAATCGTGATCCAGAGAAAACTAAAAAAATAGAATTACCTTAACCAAAAGAGGCTGTTTCCTATACAGCCTCTAATTGCATAACGGGTGGTGGAGAAGAATGTTTACTCGAGATAATTTAACCGAGGCCAAACGCATTGTAGTCAAAGTGGGGACCAGTACATTAACGCATAGTACGGGAAAATTGAATTTATGGCGTATTGAAAAATTGGTACGTGAACTAGCTGATTTGGCGAATCAAGGAAAAGAAATCATTTTGGTGAGTTCAGGTGCTGTTGGCGCTGGGATGGATCTGCTCGGACTTACCGAAAAGCCGAAGACGATTCCGGAAAAACAGGCAGCAGCAGCTGTTGGTCAAGGTAGATTGATGCATACTTATGAAAAGTTTTTTAGTGAGTATGGACAAGTAGTAGCTCAGATTCTATTAACCCGAGAAGATTCTGTCAAACGCACTCGCTATACAAATTGTCGTAATACATTATTAACATTGCTGAAAATGGGCGTAATTCCTATTATCAATGAAAATGATGTAGTGGCCATTGAGGAATTAAAAATTGGCGACAATGACACACTGTCCGCAATGGTAGCGAGCATTGTTGATGCCGATATATTAATTATTTTATCAGATGTGGAAGGTGTATATACGGATAATCCACAAACAAACCCAGATGCTCAACTGATTACCGAGATTCCAGATATTACGCCAGAGATGGAAGAAATAGCTGGTGGTCCAGGATCGGCAAGAGGTACAGGTGGTATGTATACCAAAATTCAGGCTGGAAAGATTGCAGTGAACTCAGGGATATCGATGCTCATTGCCTCAGGACTACGTGATGGCGTTCTGCGGGATGCATTTAGTGGGGTTAATGTGGGAACCATCTTTTTAGCGAAAGAAAATCGTTTGCAAGTACGTAAACGATGGCTCGCTTTTGGGGCTCGTACCCAAGGAATTATGACCATTGATAAGGGGTGTGAAAAAGCCATTTTATCAGGTGGATCTAGTTTATTAGCTGCTGGTATTATCGCTGTAGAGGGTAATTTTCAGCATGGAAATACTATCAGTATTGTAACCACTGAGGGGCGAGAAGTAGCTCGCGGTATAGCGAATTATAATGGTGAAGAGACAAGAAAGATTATGGGCGCTCATACGAATGAATTGATTAAAATTTTAGGCTCTAAACCATATGATGAAGTGATTCATCGAGATAATATGGTTTTGCTCGTATAACTATTATAAAAGTGCTTTAAAAGCTTGTAGATACTGAATCTTTTAACTAGGATTCAGTATCTTTTTATATTGAATAAAAAGAAAACCCGCAATATTTGCGAGTTTTCTTTTTGAGTAATTCTATTGAGTTTATCTGAGTTATGGCATCATCCAATGTAAAACATTGGATTGCAGATAAGTCAGAATACCTATCAGAATAATCATGGCAATACTGTGTGGCAATGCAAAACGGAAGATGGTTGATTCTTGACCTACCAGACCAGTAGCTGCAGTAGCAACTGCGATACTCTGTGGAGAAATCATCTTGCCGCAAACACCACCAGATGAGTTGGAACCTACAATTAGGTTCGCATCGAGACCAAGCTGATCGGCAGCCGTATGCTGCATGGAACCAAACAAGGCGTTAGCCGAAGTATCAGATCCTGTCAGGAACACTCCCAACCAACCGAGGAATGGTGCAAAGAATGGGAATGCTGCACCTGTGCCAGTAAATGCTAGACCTAAGGAAGAACTCATGCCAGAGTAGTTCATAACGTAAGCTAAACCAAGGATCATAGCAATAGTGAAGATTGGATAAACTAGCATTTTAATAGTACGACCAAAGCAAGCGATTGCTCGACCTATACCATAATTTGGAATAATGAACAAGGAAAGGATACCGGATAATAAGAGAGCAGTACCGGCAGCCGATAGGAAGTTGATAGAATAAGTAGCGGCATATGGAGTATTCTTCGCTACAACTGGAGCTACTTTGATAACTAGATTATGTAATCCAGGCCATATAATTGGAGTCAAACCGAGGCCCTTTTCCCAGCCTACTAAAACCTTTTTGAATCCAAGGAATTTATCATCAGCCCATAAGAAGACTAGGACGGCCAAGATGAGATAAGGAGCCCAAGCCCGTAAAACTTCGCCAATTGAGTATTGTAGTTTAACTGGACCCGAGGTGGATTCTACTTCATTTGGGAAACGCCAAATCTTAGATGGTTTCCATACTTTAAGAAAAATTAGCAAACCAATGATGGTAACAAAGGCCGAAGTAATATCCGGCAAATATACGCTAATATGGTTGGAAGTATAATACTGAGTGAGCGAGAAACAAAGCCCTGCTACCATTACGGCAGGTAAAACTTCTACAGACCGTTTCCATCCACACATCATTACAACTACCCATAAAGGTACGAAAACTGAGAGAAATGGAAGCTGACGACCAATAACTTTACTAAGTGTCATTGGGTCAATACCTGAAACCTGACCAAGTACTACGACCGGGATACCGATAGCGCCAAACGCTACAGGAGCAGTATTGGCAATCAGACATATACCAGCGGCATATACAGGACTAAAGCCAAGCCCTACTAGCATGGCAGCTGTGATTGCTACAGGTGTACCAAAACCTGCAGTACCTTCAATAAATGAACCGAAAGCAAAAGCAATAAAAAGCGCTTGTAAGCGACGGTCTTCCGTGATGGAGGCAAGAGAATTTTTAATGATTTCAAATTCTCCAGATTCTACTGTCATATTGTAAACCCAGATAGCGGTCACGATAATCCAAACGATAGGGAAAATCCCGACGAAGACCCCATCAAGTGTAGCACTGATGGCCAGACCGATTGGCATTTTAAATACAAAAACACTAACTAAAAGTGCAGAGAAGAGGCCGATAAAAGCTGCATTATGTCCTTTTGAACGCTTAATACCTAGCATATACAATAGGATGAATAATGGAATTGCAGCAACTAATGCGGAAAGCCCGACACTCCCCATTGGGTTGTAATCTTGGATCCATGTCATTAATATCACTCCTCGAATTTAGTATTGTCTACCAGAAGTAGACACATCAAACTGGCTACCACCCTCCTTTCAAAAGAATAATTTATTGATTATTCTTATTATTTCAGATTCTAGAAAGATTTGTGAAATCCTGCCTAGTAAATCATTTTTTTTTTTTTTTATAAATAGATAAGCATAAATACAACCCACCTTGATCGTGAACGTAGCAAGGTAGGTAATATTTATGCTTATCTAAAACGGGATGTATGGATCGCTAGAATCAACGAATCGAACATAAATGGCAATCTCCACATATGGATTGGAGGTTATGATTATGTGAGGTATTACAAGTATATTGCGGTTTATTGTGGTAAGCAGGTTTGGTACTACAATGATTCAATTCAAGTTGGCAAATTGTCTTATGCTCAGGAGGGCATGGACAAAGAGGTTGGTCTTTTTGAAATACTGGGCAAACAAAAATGATGCTAGTAATAGTCAAATGTCTGGGATCAGAACAGTTAACAGATAGATCTTCGACCAGACTGCAAATCTGTACCACTTCATCTGAAATATCTTTTAACAACACGAAGGCGCAAAATGGAAAATCAAAATTAATAAAAGAGATTGGTTGGTCGCAATGATGGGGAGAAAAAAGAATTTTGAAGTGTTTTACACCATGGATGACAAGTTTTTTACCGACAGGTGTACATATTGTTTTAAATGAATTGATACATACTTTTAAACATATTTGCTGTATATTTCTGAGTTTAATTTTTTTTGAAGGTATCTGTATTTTATCAATTTCACAGAATTCAGTGCAAGGATGGTGTGGTGGAAATTTGGGAAACTGTGACATTGGTGTCACTCCGATCATTTCAATTGGATAATTGGACATAATTGATTCCCCCTTTCAGGACAATGTTCAATCCGTTTCTTCGGGTAGAGGTTCATGAGTGAGTTCAAATAATGCAGCAGTGAATTCGGCGACATGTTCCTTTTCATCGTTCATGAGCTCACAAAAAAGTTCTTTCACGCGGGGATCTTTTGCTTGGTTCATAAAGTGTTGATACTTATTTATCGCATGAAGTTCGTCTTGGAGTGCTTTGGTAAGGCAATGGATTGCTGTTAGATTTTTTTTATTGGGCGGGATTAGCTGTGCATCTTGTTCTTGTATGATATTCTTCGCCGTTGACCATTTGGTTTTACCAACTCGGCTTTTCATTATTAGGAAGTCAAGATCTTCTTCTTCAAGCATTTTTGCTTGTACATCATCGAATAAGGATATGAATCTCATAATTTCTACATAATGCTGCATTTCATCTTCTGCAACATCTAAGAAAATTTCATCTAAACAAGTCTCCACAGCACAGCTCAAATAATCGGCGATTGCTCCACGTTCATCTGCTGCAGCCTCTCTAAGTAAATATAAGTCAGGATGATTGGGACACTCATCCATATCAGGCGTGCATGAAGGGGGACATCCATAATTACTTTTCTGTGGATAATAATTGGTCTTAGCCACAAATATTCCTCCTTTAGATTATTCAATATATCATATGATGTATTTGCGATAAAAGTGTATGATATCCAAAGCATTCAGGATAAAAAACTAGTAAAAACAAGTAGTAAATAGTATAATTAAATTTAGATTTTCATCAAAACTATAATAGAGTTTTGTTGGTATAAGTGCTAGTATAAGGAGAGAAAAAAATATGAATTATTTGTCGGAATTAACAAAAAAAGGCAAACGTGCGAGGCAAGCTGCGAGAAAACTTGCCACTTTATCGACTACTATTAAGAATCAGGCACTTGTCAGCATGGCGGATGCTCTAGAAAAAGAGTATGCAAGCATCTTGACTGCGAATGCAATTGATATAGAAAATGGTAGTGCTAAGGGTTTAGCGGAAGCCTTACTTGATCGTTTACGGCTAACGGAGAGGCGAATTTGTGATATGGCTGAAGGTCTGAGGCAAATTGCTAAGTTACCTGATCCGATTGGTGAGGTGCTTAGTGCAGTGAGGCGTCCTAATGGACTAGAAATTAGCAAGATTCGTGTACCCTTAGGTGTCATTGGTATTATTTATGAATCGCGCCCCAATGTGACAGTGGATGCTACAGGACTTTGTTTAAAAGCTGGCAATGCAGTCATACTACGTGGTGGATCAGAAGCGATCCATTCCAATATTGCCATAATCAAAGTCATTGCAAGTGCGGCATATCAGGCAGGTATTCCCGCTGGAGCTCTTGAACTAATCGAAACGACAGATAGGCAAGCGGTAAATGCTATGCTAAAGCTAAATGAATATCTTGATGTGATCATTCCTCGGGGTGGTGCAGGACTGATTAAAACAGTGGTAGAAAATAGTACAGTACCAGTAATTGAAACTGGTACTGGAATTTGTCACACTTTTATTGATGAATCAGCCGATCTAGATATGGCGCAGGCGATTGCCTTCAATGCCAAAGTTTCTAGACCTGGTACTTGTAATACCATGGAAACACTACTGGTGCATCAAAAAGTGGCGGAGAGATTTTTACCTGCTATGCTACAATCCTATGAGAAGGCTGGTGTAGAGCTACGAGGTTGCCCTGAAACAATGAAGTATCATCAGGCAGTGAAACCAGCTAGTGAAGAAGATTGGGCTACTGAGTATTTAGATTTTATCTTATCCATCAAAGTGGTAGAAAATCTTGATGAGGCTCTTGAACATATTAATCAGTATAGTACTCGTCATTCAGAAGCGATTGTTACTATCAATAAAGAGAATGCTATGCGTTTTCAAAGTGAAGTGGATGCAGCGGCAGTGTATGTCAATGCTTCTACTCGCTTTACAGATGGCTTTGAATTTGGTTTTGGTGCCGAAATTGGTATTAGTACCCAGAAAATTCATGCGCGTGGACCGATGGGATTGGCAGAACTCACGAGTATCAAATATCTAATTGCTGGTAATGGTCAGGTACGGTAATAGAGCGTGAAATAAGAAGTTCCTAATCAGTATCATACTGATTAGGAACTTCTTTGCTTTGTTGTCTTATTTTTGAGGTTTAAATAAGGTTATGTAACATATATTTCGCACTTAGAAAATATCGTTAACCTTAATAGTACCCCGATGTGTTTTCATTTTCGAAGAATATAAATAGCAAAATGATAATTACGATGATTAAAAACGGATTATGATTGACATGTCCACCACTATAACCGCAACCCATTTGAATACCTCCTTTATCGATAAATAGTAAGAGTGAATTTACTTCAGCTTATGATAAAGGTATTATTTTGCTACTGTCTTTTAAAAATTAATGCTCTTTTATATGAAAAATAAAAGAGCGATGTCGAATGATTCAACAAAGAAAACGAAAAGGAGCTATCTCAAAATGAAGATTCATAGAGAGATAGCTCCCTTTCGTTTTAGGTAAGAATTAGACTCTATTTATTTTGAGAAATGGTTACCAGTCTTTTTCACCATTGCATTTGCAATCGCTTTTTTTATCGTTGCAGAAAATGTTGATAATACAAGGAGCATTATTTTTCTTACAATCGCTCATGCTCTCATGTTTTATTTCGTTGCAAAAAATATTAATGGTACAGTTGCCAGTATTTTTTTTGTCATCTTCCATGCAGTCCGGTTTTTTGTCGCCACAAAAAATATTGATAATGCACTTGTTATTCTTCTTCTTTTCATCCCAACCATTAGTTTGGTTGTCTCGAGTATCTTCTTCCAATTCATAAACCTCCTTTATATTCTACTTTATTCTATGTAGCATAAAACATAGTGTTACAAGTGTATGGAACCAATCACCTTACGTTACTTTGATGAATATTATGTATTAATCAAAAAGTAGATAAAGGAGGAAAAAATATGAAGTTCCCCAAAGGCAAAGGATTCGATCTTGCAACTGGCGTCGTCGTAACGGTAGTTCTTGCTAAGGCTATTCATGATGAACTCGTAACCTTGACCGGAACATTTCTAGGTGACACAGAAGAACGAAATCATCACAGGAAAATCGATGATTTTCATGAATTTATTCTGATTCAATTAACATGTCCTTTTTGTGAGAAAGGCGGACCTGAAATTCCCGAGGGTACGTTTGTGGCAATCAATATAGAGCAAATTCTATTTGCTATTCCTGGCAAGAAGTGCCACGATGACAAATGGTGCGATAAGTGCCATGAAAAAAAACAAGAGAATAAGTGTCAAGATAAGCAGCATATCATCAATATTAGTTGCGACCGCGATGATGATGCGTGCGATGACAAATCATAACATATCTAATTTCCACTTTCAAAAATATGTATTTGCTATTCAAATTCAAGAAGCTCTCGTATGGGATGACTAGCTATATGCAAAACGAGTTGGGGTGAGATAAATAATCCACGATGTCCTAATAATGGTTAATTAGTATGAATGAAAGCTCAGGATTACCAGGTGGTAATCCTGAGCTTTCATTATTAGGGTGATAAAAAAAGACTTGGCTTTCACCAAAAGCCTTCTTATTACATATATTAGAATACATATTTGACTAAAGTCTTATTTACAGGCTAAGCAATCAGTGAACATACATAAGGGGGCGTTGGCAAAATATGAATAACCAGGATGATACTTCAGGCAAATCGCTCGATATAAATCAACTTCAATGGGCACTGCGCCATGGTCAAAAAATTGATGGCTTGGAGAACATAGTGCTATCCAATCAGCCGGTTATGCTACCAGATAATCATATGGACAATAATATGAGAAGCACTAGTAGCGCTGAGAATATTTCTGTACATAACAGCGTTGTTGAAGAACAATTTGATAAACTTAGGCAATCATTGAACCTGGAAATCGTATCATTGAAGAGTGAATTTGCGAATGTAGTGCAAGACACTATTGTAGAAGAGCAAATTGATAAGTTGGCGCAATCAATGAATCAGGAAATTATATCACTAAAGAGTGAACTCGCAGTTGTAGCGCAAGGCGCAACTGTAGAAGAGCAAATTAATAAGCTTGGACAGTCACTGAATCAGGAAATTATATCATTGAAGAGTGAATTTGGAATTGTAGCGCAAGGCGCGACTGTTGAAGAGCTGATTGATAAACTTGGGCAATCTGTGAATCAAGAAATCATATCACTGAAGAGTGAACTGGCGATTGTAGGGCAAGACATGGTTGGAGAGGAGCAGCTTGATAAATTAACGAAATCGATTAACCAAGAAATTTTATCACTTCGGAATGAATTTGCAATGTTTGTTCAAGCTCAATTACAACAGGAAAAGGCATGGAAGATAGCAGAACTAGAATGGAAAACGATTCTGGAAGAACGCGAAACCAAGTTGCAAGGCGATATATGGGAAATGCAGGAGCGTATTTTGGCAGATTTAGAAGAGCGTTTTCACCACATCGATGAAAAGCTGCAGCAACAGGAGGGGATGATCAAGCAAGAAACAGCGCTACTAACAGCTCAATTGACTGAAATTGGGCAATCTCAGGGTAGTAAAGAAGAGATTGCAATAAATGAGTGGCAGAAGAAACTAGAAGAAAGACAAGGACAGTTAATAGAAGATTTGGGCTATATGCAGTATGTTTTAGAAGAAATGGCAACCCGCCCACAACATGTAGAAGCGCAACAAAAATTACGAGAAAAATTTGTTATTCGTGAAATAGCAACGTTAAAAGAAGAAGTGGCATCTGCATGTCGAGCATGGAACTCTAGAGACAAAGACTGTACCAGAAAAAATGCTGAGCAAGAGAGCAATGATAGTGAGCAGCAACAACTACATATAGCTAGTGAAGACGAAACACGAATGTATCGAAAGAAAAAGAAACGAAGGAGTTATTAGTGGGAGGAGGATGCTGAAAAATGACAAAAGTGGCATTGATTACGGGGATAACGGGCCAGGACGGGGCATACTTAGCTGAATTTTTATTGAAAAAAGGTTATAACGTTCATGGGATAAAACGTCGTAGTTCACTCATTAATACAGCCCGTATTAATCATCTGTATCAAGACTTTCATGAACAGCATGTGAATTTTTTTCTGCACTATGGTGATATGACAGACGCAACGAATTTAATTCGGATTATCCAAGAAGTACAGCCAGATGAAATCTATAATTTGGCTGCCCAAAGTCATGTCCAGGTTTCCTTTGATACTCCTGAATATACTGCCAATGCGGATGCACTAGGAACTCTCAGGATATTAGAGGCTTTGCGTATATTAGATAGGACCGCAACAACTAAATTTTATCAAGCATCAACTAGTGAATTGTATGGAAAGGTACAAGAAATACCCCAAAAGGAAACGACCCCTTTTTATCCTCGTAGCCCATATGCTGCTGCAAAACTGTATGCGTACTGGATTGTCGTTAATTACCGAGAAGCCTATAATATGTTTGCCTGCAATGGGATTTTGTTTAATCATGAGTCGCCCATTCGAGGAGAGACCTTTGTCACTCGTAAAATTACCAGAGCAGTAGCACAGCATCAATTAGGGGTAGGGAATACCTTATATTTAGGAAATTTGGATGCCAAACGGGATTGGGGTTTTGCTGGTGATTATGTCAAGGCCATGTGGCTCATGCTTCAGCAGGAAAAAGCAGAGGATTATGTTATTGCTACTGGTGAGACTCACTCTGTAAGGGAATTTGTAGAGTTGGCGTTCAAAAATATTGGAGTTCCTATTGAGTGGCAGGGCATTGGCATAGCTGAAAAGGGGAGAAATGCTGCCACAGGGAAGATTCTGATAGAGGTTGATCCTAGGTATTTTAGACCAACAGAGGTTGATTTTTTGCTGGGAGATCCGACGAAGGCTCGGGGCAATTTAGAGTGGCAGTCAGAAATTACCTTTGCTGAGCTAGTCAATATGATGGTAACGGAAGATATTAAACTTGTCGAACGTGATCTTTTATGCAAAAATCACGGTTTTGACAGCCCATCAGGAGATGGATTCCTATGAATCGAAAAGCGAAGATCTATGTTGCTGGACATAGTGGGTTGGTCGGCTCAGCGATCATGCGTAAACTAGCAGACAATTCATATGAAGATATCATATACCGTACTAGTTCAGAACTGGATTTACGGGATCAAGACGCTGTTCATCAGTTTTTTGCTACGCAGCAGCCAGAATATGTATTTCTAGCTGCTGCAAAAGTCGGCGGAATATTAGAAAACAATACGTATCCTGCTGATTTTATTTATGAAAATATTATGATGCAAACGAATATAATTCATGCTGCTTATATATATGGAGTGAAGAAACTATTATTCTTAGGCAGTTCATGTATTTATCCCCGCTTGGCTCCTCAGCCGATAAAAGAAGAGTATTTATTGACAGGTGAACTGGAACCGACCAATGATGCCTATGCAATTGCTAAAATAGCTGGGATAAAGATGTGCCAGGCGTATAACAGGCAATATAAAACTAACTTCATATCCGTGATGCCAACAAATTTGTATGGACCTAATGATAATTTTGATAAAGCATCCTCACATGTATTGCCAGCCCTTATTCGGAAGTTTCATGAAGCGAAAGTAAAAGACCTAGAGAGGGTTGAAATATGGGGTACCGGTACACCACGCCGAGAATTTTTGCATGTGGATGATCTAGCCGATGCTTGTTTGTTTATGATGAATGAGTATGAAGGGAGTCAACTTCTCAATATAGGAGTTGGCAAAGATGTTTCCATTGCAGAATTGGCTATTTTAATTGCTAAGATTGTGGGATATTCAGGTGCGATCGTATACAATTCAGATATGCCTGATGGAACTCCTCGAAAACTACTTGATGTATCAAAAATAGAAAAATTAGGTTGGCGAGCTAAGATAGCGCTTGAAGATGGGATTCGTAGTACTTATGAGTGGTATTTAAAAAAAGTAGAGAATGATTGATAGTAATGAGCCCCTCGCATAGCGAGGGGCTCATTACTATCAATTCTGTGATATATTTTTAAGAAACTTTCATTTTATGCAGCATACGTAGAAAATAGTTTTTTCTTCATTATGGGATGGTAAATAGGATGGAGGCTGCTACACCGGAGTTAAATGCTCCGCCATCAGTGGTAATTCTTACTGATACTAGGTCGCATTGATTAACAGGAAGATTAGCGGATGTAAATCCACAACAACCTGCAGTTGGTGCGATCGTTGCTATGATACCCGTGGCTGTACCAGTACTTCCACAACCTGTTTCCCTATATATTTCAGCCGATGTCCCCGTTGCACCTAAAGCATTGTCACGTATATTATAAATGAAACCAGTAATCGTTGTATCCTGTGGTATGACTACAGTATTTCGTATAAAGGACGCAGAGGCGTTACCTATCCCAAGAAATTGGCCATTGGCAATGGATTGATCTGTAGCTAAATAGATTGTGGTTCCTCCTGGTCCCGTAGCACCAGTAGAAGCCGTAGCACCAGTTACGCCAGTTGCACCAGTTGCACCAGTAGCGCCGGTTGCACCAGTTGCACCAGTTGCGCCGGTTGCGCCAGTTGCGCCGGTTGCGCCGGTTGCGCCAGTTGCACCAGTAGAACCAGTTGTTCCAGTAGCACCGGTTTCACCAGTAGCGCCAGTTGGTCCGGTAGGTCCAGTTGCACCAGTAGAACCAGTTGTTCCAGTAGCACCGGTTTCACCAGTAGCGCCAGTTGGTCCGGTAGGTCCAGTTGCACCAGTAGAACCAGTTGTTCCAGTAGCACCGGTTTCACCAGTAGCGC
>CAXYVG010000019.1:0-49432 GCA_964292325.1 uncultured bacterium
ACGCCGCCACGCCTTCCCAATCAGCAAATACCTGCAAAAATTCAGGAAAGTAGATCCGTAGCCAACGGTCAATTTGATTTTTTATACTGTTCATGTTTTTAACGAGTTGCCAGCGTGTATTCATCGCAACTCTCAGTTCTGCATATACACCCTCTGGTATATACGGTTTCATATAGCGACCATCTTTCACCAGCATAGCTATTGTTTTAGGGTCTTTACGGTCATTCTTGGTTGGATTATTATCGTCCAATTCCTTGCTTCTTTTCACTGCAAAAGGATTCACCAGCACGATTTTCATGCTCTGCCCCTGAATATGTTGTGCAAGATTAAACCAATAGTGCCCCGTAGGTTCCATTCCAACAATCATGTCTTGTTTGCCGCTTTTGGTTTTAATGGCATCTGTCCATTTTACAAAAGCCTCAAAACCTTCACGGTTGTTGGTAAACCGAAATACCTTCGCCTGCTCAATACCTCGATTATCAAAGGCACGAGCATAATGTATTTCACTTGCCACGTCAATTCCGATTATTAATTTTTCATTTGATACTTGCAAAATTCTTTCATTTTGGGTAAACTTCATTTTAGGTACCTCCACTGTTAGATTTTTTATTCGGGGTAAGTGTTAACGCCTTACACCCTGTATTCTAACAGGAGGTACTTTTTTCTTCAAAGCTCATTTTTGTTTGTTACGGGAATGCTCCTATACTTAAATCCTCATATACCTTACCATATTTCATTATCTACTCTGCATTTTTACAGATATATTCTCATTCACCAAAAACATCCGATAGCGTATTAAGCCATTTGCCCTTGCCCCTTTTCGCTTAAAAACTAGTTATGAACAATAATTAATTTATCTTAAAAATATTAAATTCCTGCCAAATCAATACAAATTCCGGCAGGAACTTTCATCATTATTAATCTTAGAACACCTTGCAATATTTTTTAATATCCATTAAGAGCTCACCTACTTTATTCAATATTTTTACTAATAAGCAGACATAAAAGTGCAGTTGAAATAATTACTAAAAAATTATAGCCATAACCCCTGTATAGTGAGTTATGGCTACTTTCTCTTTCTAAATTTCCAATCATTGCTAAATATTTATACTATAATCATTAGTTCTTACCAATACGCGTGATACGTTAAAACCTTTCCCCCAATTCATCTCAATCCCTCGATACACTTGCTCTACTACTACTTCTTGTTACGAAACTGAACTGGAGTCATTCCATATTTTTTCTTAAACAACCGATTGAAATGTTCCACATTCTGATACCCTATGCTATCCGCAATCTTTTCAACCGTCATGCTTCCGTTTTTCAACAGAGTACAAGCTTTTTTCATTCGGATATTTCGAACGATTTCGCCAAACGTTCCCCCTGATTTTTCTTTGATGTATTTTGACAGATAAGGAACTGACAGATGCATTTGTTCGGAAAGTTCTTCTAATGTGACAGTTAAGTAATTGGTCTGAATATAATTTACGATTTCATTAATTCTTTCATCGCGGCATGTATCTTCTGCCTTTATTTCATCTAACTGATTAACCGCTACTACTAGCGCATTAATCGAAGATTGAATAATATCATCATGAATGCCAACACCCCAATAGAATGTATTGTTGCAACTAATTCCAACATAGGAAACAGCCTTGGAAGATGAACCTCTTGAAAGCGCATGTTCTTCATAAATGGCCAGTTCATAATGAATACCAAAATATTGTTTAATCGCATTGCTGACAGCGTCTAAGCGTCCATTGCCATTTCCGACAATCGTTCTAAGCTGTCCGCCATGGTTTATGATCACTTGTGCTATAATGCCATCAATTTGTTTAAAATGGAACTCTTCTACATGGAAATCCTGAGTCTTATTCACATATTTATCTTCAAATATTTGGTATACCCACTCTGGTGACAATTCCTTGTGCTCACTATCAGAAACCCCTTTAACGGTATAACCGACTTCTTCTTTCATCTTAGCAGGAATGGACATCCCATAATTTTCTTTCAGAATGTAACCAATACCGCCTTTCCCTGACTGACTATTAATCCGAATGACATCGGACTCATATTGCCTCCCAACATCTTTAGGATCAATAGGAAGGTATGGAACGGACCATGTATTGGTTTTCCTTTCTTCCCTGTAAGTCATTCCCTTGGCAATCGCATCCTGATGAGATCCCGAGAAAGCAGTAAATACCAATTCCCCTGCATATGGCTGACGTGCATGCACTTGCATTCGAGTTAATCTCTCATAGGTCTGGGATATTTCAGGCATATTACTAAAATTAAGTTTAGGATCAACACCATGTGAAAACAGGTTCATTGCCAATGTAATGATGTCAACATTTCCTGTTCGTTCTCCATTGCCAAATAAAGTTCCTTCAATTCTATCAGCACCTGCAAGGATTCCAAGTTCTGCATCACAAACACCACAACCTCTATCATTATGAGGATGCAAACACAAAATAACAGAATCCCTGTATTTTAGATTCTTATGCATGAACTCTACTTGACTTGCAAATACATGAGGCATTGCATTTTCTACCGTTGTTGGCAAATTAATAATTGCCTTCTTATTAGGAGTCGGTTTCCATACATCAAGTACTGCATTACATATCTCTAATGCATAATCTACTTCCGTTCCTGGAAAACTCTCTGGGCTGTACTGGAATGAGAAATTACCAGTTGTCTCTTCTGCCAATTTATTTAATAGCTCTGCTCCAGCAATCGCGATCTGCTTGATTTCTTCTTTACTCTTTCTAAACACCTGCTCCCGCTGGGCAACGGATGTGGAATTATACAAGTGAATGACAGCATGAGGTGCTCCCTTCACAGCTTCAAATGTTTTTTTGATGATATGCTCTCGCGCCTGTGTAAGTACCTGGATGGTTACATCCTCTGGTATCATGTTCCGCTCTATTAATGCCCGTAAGAAATTGTATTCGGTATCGGATGCTGCTGGGAAACCTACCTCAATTTCCTTGAACCCAATCTCCACTAACATTTGAAAGAATTCTATTTTTTCTTCTAGGCTCATTGGCTCGATCAGTGCTTGATTTCCGTCTCTTAAATCAACGCTGCACCAAATTGGTGGTTTCTCTATATGATCTTTCTTAACCCAATCATAAGATACTTGAGGTGGCATAAAATATGCCCGTTCATATTTTTCATAATTTTTCATAATATTGTTATTCTCCCTTCTTTTACCGCATACAGCGTAAGAAAAAAATCTTTCGTCTCTATAATCCACCGCAATGGATTATAGAGACGAAAGACAAAGCTTTCGCGGTACCACTCTATTTCATGATTCACATACACTCATTGGCACTATTAATGCCGATCCCGATAACGGAGGACTCCGTCATGACCTACTTAATTTCAGCCAGAAGCTCCAAGGCGAGTTCACCACATTTCTCATACTGTTTCGCATCATCCAACAGCTTTCTGAAATCAATTTGTGGATACTATTCCTTTTCATAGCTTTTCATAACAAATACTTTATTAAATTATCCAATCATGTCATTCACTTGAGCAATGATTATAATTTTTTCACAAGAATTTCAATCTGTAACTGCATCATAACATAGATCTTCCACATTGCGTAGTGATAAATTTAATCAGTTTTATTGATCTTTTTTAATCAAGGGAAAATATCCTGATATTCTTTAGCAATTTCTTTAAAGCGATCGGCTATCTCAAGAAAGACTTTTACTAGGGCTGGATCAAAATGCTTACCTGATTCTGAGCTAATGATGGCTACCGCTTTCTCGTGAGGAAATGCATCTTTATAAACACGTCTGCTTATCAGTGCATCATATACATCAGCGAGAGCCATTAGGCGGGCAGAAAGAGGAATATCTTCACCAGCTAACCCTTCCGGATAACCACTGCCATCCCACCTTTCGTGATGGTAATAGGCCATTTCTTTCGCAAAGCGGAGAAACGATTCAGGTCCTTTTATCAATGATTCTGCGCGCAGAATAGAATCTCTACCAATAGCTGGGTGCTTTTTGATTAATTGAAACTCTTCACTATTTAGCTTTCCAGGTTTCCAGAGGATCATAGGTGGTATGCCCATTTTCCCAATATCATGAAGTGGTGTGGATTTAACGATCAAATAAATATTTTCTAGGGATAAGCATTCTGCAAACTTAGGGTCCTTCTGTAGGTGTAAAGCTAATTCTTTTACATATTGTGCTGTACGCTGTACATGAGCAGAGGTTTCTTGGTCACGGCTTTCGGCAAGAGATGCCATTGCCGTGATTGCAACCTCCTGAAGCACCGTCACTTCTTCAATACGTCTGGCTATTTCCGCTTCCAAATAAGAATTTCTATCTTTTAAACAGCTTTGTGCTTGCTTTAGGGTTAAATGGGTTTTTACCCGCGAAAGTAGTAAGGAGGGGGTAAGGGGTTTAACGATATAATCAACAGCACCTAGTTGAAATCCCTTTTCCTCATCTTCTACCTCTCCTTTGGCGGTGAGAAAGATGACAGGAATATCAATCAGTTCCGGTTGATTTTTTAGGCGACGGCAAGTTTCATAGCCATCCATTACCGGCATCATGACATCTAATAGAATCAGATCAGGCGGATCAGCAGCTACAATAGCTAATGCTTTTTCACCATTCGTGGCAACTTTCACTTTATAAAGGTCTTTCAGTAATGTACCGGCAAGAAGCAGGTTATCCGGCACATCATCGACTACCAAAATAACAGGTCTTTTATTTTCCATGGCAATTACCTCCTATATGTAGTGTGTCTATTTTGTCTAGTGCTCGATCAAACTCAAAATTTAGCATAAATCGTTCCACTTGGCGAAACTCCTCTGGCGAGAACACAGCGGCTATATCAGTTTTTACCTGTTCAAAATAGTTTAGTGCTTCACTGTCACTATCCATGAGCAGTTTTTTCAAATTAATTAAACTTTCGGTATATGTGTCTAGTGACCCCTGGCTAGGAGATGGGCATGATGTGATGCTCTGTAAATATGTATCAATAGAATTCACCAGCGAATCCAGAGTGATTTGTAATTCATCCAGCAACAAATCAATGTCTGCTACGGAATGATTGCTCCGAATTGCCTGTTCAACAGTAGCCGTAGCGTCTGCTATAGATATTGCGCCAATATTGCCAGAAACGCCTTTTAGCGTATGGGCAATTTGTCGGGCAGAAACAAGGTCATTATTTTTTAAGGCCTTTTTCATATTGATTATAGCATTTTTTTGTCCCGTTATATATTTTTGTAGCAGTTGGTTGTAGACAGGTTGATGGTTAGCCACTCGTCGCATTCCTGCCGCAACATCGAGTCCCGGAATATGGGGAAGCACTACCTCTTGGGGCTTTTCGGTGATTTTAGAGTGTTCACCAGCCTGTAAGGGAATTCTTTTGCGCCCAGCTGGTGCCCATTGATGAATAGTGGAAAATAAAATGTGAGGATCGATAGGTTTGACAACGTGGTCATTCATCCCGGACGTAAGGCAAAGTTCTCGTTCTTCGGCCATGGCTCTAGCCGTCATGGCGATAATCGGAAATTTAGGGAATTTTTCACGAATAATTTTTGTAGCCTCAAAGCCATCCATTTTAGGCATTTGTAAATCCATTAAAATGATATCAAAAGGAATATTAGAGTCATATTGCATCATGGTTTGCACCACTTTTTCCCCATTGTTGGTTACCGTTACTACCATTCCTTGACTTTCTAGCAGCTCAACGGCAATCTGCTGATTGACCTCATTGTCCTCCGCCAATAAGATACGAACGCCAGTTAGACCATAATCTTTCTCTTTGGTGAGTTGGCTTTGAAAAATTTCATCTTTAGCCGGCGAAAAAATTTGCATGATGGTATCCAGTAAAGAGGATTGGATGATTGGTTTGATCAGTAAGCCGTCAAGTTGATGCTGCTGTACTTGATAGCGAACTTCTTCACGATCAAAGGAGGTGACCATGATGATAGCTGGAATATGGATAAGGTTCGAACTTTTCTTAATGAAACAAGCTGCTTCAATGCCATCTATGCCAGGCATTTTCCAGTCCATGAAAACAATTTTATATGGATCATTATCACTATTGTTGTTTTGGTTCACGGCATCAATGGCGTCCTTGCCACTATGTGCAACATCAATCCGGAATGATATCGTCTCGAGATACTCAGTAAGTATTCTTTGCGCTACTACATTGTCATCCACCACTAATACACGAAGTTTATTTAAACTTTCTGGTACAATACGAGATTCGGCGGCTTTCACCTTACCAAGCGAAAACCAAGCAGTAAAAATAAAGTTGCTTCCAATACCGACTTCACTTGTTACCCAAATATTCCCTCCCATCATTTCCACTAATTTTTTGCTGATTGTAAGCCCTAGACCCGTTCCGCCATATTTTCGAGTAGTCGATCCGTCGCCTTGTGTAAAAGCTTGGAATAGACGTGCGGTTTGTTCGGGGCTCATACCTATACCTGTGTCTTGAATGGAAAACTGCAGTTCTACTTTATTACCCATCCGCTGAATAAGCTCAACATCAACGGTAATGGAACCTTGCTCCGTGAATTTCAATGCATTCGTAACCAGATTGGTCATAATTTGACCCAAGCGAAGCGGATCGCCAATAAGGCTTTGGGGAATATTGGATGAAATGTGATATAAAAATTCCAGCCCCCTCTCATAGGCTTGCACATGTGTGATGTTAAACACGCTGGTCATAACATCATCAAGTAAGAAATCCACATATTCCAATTGCAATTTGCCTGACTCAATTTTTGAGAAATCAAGAATATCATTGATAATGCCCAATAAAGAAGTGCTGGCATTATGAATCTTGCCAATATAGTCATGCTGTTTAGCAGTTAAATCTGTTTTCAAAGCTAGATAGGACATACCGATAATCGCATTCATCGGCGTGCGAATTTCATGACTCATATTTGCCAAAAACATAGATTTGGTCAATGTTGCTTCTTCGGCAGCAAGGCGAGCTTGCCTAAGTTCCTCTTCTTGTTTTTTCAGGTCGCTGATATCGACAATAATTCCAATCAATCCGCCAGGCTTACCATCCGCAAACTGAAAACCAGACACCCAGTACAATACGTCCCGAAGATCACCATTAGCAAATGTAAATTGTAGTTGTCGATGGCAAGTATCATGATCACGGATCATGCGAAGATCTTCTTCATGATAAGCAATGCGATCGCTTTCTGGTAAATACTCCATTTCTAACACCGTCTTACCGATCAAATAGTCGCGGGTTATGCCAAATGCTTGTTCATAGGCTTTATTGCAACCACGATAACTACCCGTTGCGTCTTTATAAAAGATCGGATTTGGGACAGCATCAACAAGGTGGTTGATAAAACTGAGTTGATCCGAAAGGGCTTTTTGTATTTCTTTTAGATTCGTTATATCTTCTTTGACAGCGACGAAATGCGTGATATTGCCTGTATCACTGCGTATAGGAGCTACAACAACAGATTCAGAGTACAGGGCACCATTTTTCTTTTTATTAACAAATTCGCCCCGCCATGACAGACCCAATGTGATGTTTTTCCAAAGCTCAGTATAGGTTTTTGGAGGGGTCTTCTCTGATTTAAGAATTCGTGAATTCTTCCCCATGACCTCAAAAAAAGAATAACCTGTTAGATGACAAAAATAAGGATTGACATACTCTATATTTCCATCAAAGTCAGTAATCACAACGGATACTGGACTTTGTTCTATTGCACGGAAAAACTTTTGGAATTCCATAGTTCGATTTTGTATTTTTGCCTCCAAGTTGTTCGTTGCTTCAAAGAGCAACATGCGCATATTTTCATGGGTTAGTGCCAAACGGTTCATTTCTTCCCATCTCGTCAGCATAATCTTTCCTGGCGAGAAATCCAGTCGACCAATTCGTCCACTTTCTTCTGCTAGTTGTTGCAACGGTTGACTGATTTTTCGCGAAGTCCGATTTGCCAGTATAGCAGCAAACCCCAGAGCGAACAATAGGCTAATTCCAAGAATAGCAAGCGAAGAAGCTTGGCCATAGTTGAAATCTTTGGCTGGAGCAAAGATACCAATATAAAAAGTATTATTCCCAAGCGTTAGTGGTATAAATTGCGCAATCCACATTTCACCTTCACTTTCATAATAAAGGTTTTCGTTCAACTTTTGTTCAGATTGCGACCATTGCTGGTATCCCGTGGCAATGGTTGGTATAGCAGTAACATCCAGCATTTTATTTGTAGGGCTACCATCAGAAGTTTGAAAGGCTTGTTGAGCCGGTAGTCCTACCATTTCCCCACTTGCGTCAAAGATCCCGATAAAACCAGTTTTCCCTACCGTAATAGATTGCGTCATGGCAGAAATATCGGTGAGTGACACGTCCATTGCGAGTACATAGGGTGTTCCCTTTTCATCTGAATATCTCATGGAAGCAGTGATTCCTGGTTTTCCCTGGGTAAAAAACATGTAAGGGGATGTCCAGAAAACAACATTTTCTTGCTCTGATAACGCACCGCTAAACCAAGGTCTGATGCGGCAATCATAATCACTTACCAACTGTTCTTCTTTCAGCAATTGATCCGCAAAATTCCAGTAAGTCCACTCTGCTTGACCAGGCATTTGCTTAGGGTCTGTGATTCGATTCCGCCAGCCATTGTGGTCTTTAAATAAAATCATTTCTCGGGCATCTATGCGAGCTAGCATAATCGAAGAAATTTGTTGATTATGGTTTATAATTGGTAACACAAACTGATTAAATTTTCTGGCATCATCCAATGTAAGGTAGCCTTTGCTTGCATAATCTCGCATTAAAATGAGCTGTTGCTCCGTCGCTGAAAAGAAAGTTTGTACCGTTCCTTTGATATTCTCCGAGGCAAGTCGCAATTCCATTTCAGCTAGCTGATTAGAGGACGGGACAATCATAAATCGGTAAACCGCAAAAGAAAACAAGACGATGGCAACTAAAATAGTTATGGCAATCTGCAGAAAAAGATCACTACGAATGTTACGTACACGTAAAGACATTGTTGTTCTCTCCTTTCATCGAGCCTATTATCAAAAAGTACATCTCTTGTCATTTATTTTTTTATAGAACAATATATAGTTATACGTTCGCTATCTATAGCCTAAAACCTGTAAAATCAGATTATTTTTTTAATACGAAATTATTATTTGACAATAATCTAAACTTTTTCTCCATATAGCAACACACTCTCTGTATATTAAATATTTTTATATTAATCTCAGTTACCATGTGTTATAATGAATCTCTATATTATGTAATTTCTGGTTTAAATATAAGAAAAGACTTGGCTTCGACCAAGTCCTCAGACGCAGGTAAAATTCTTAGTTGCCCTTACTTTGAATCGAGAAAGCGATATAATTTCTCGTTGCGTAAAAATCCATTACATACTAGGTGGCGATAAAATGGTTAAAAAAAATCATTCGATGAGAGTTTTTATTATGTTATCATTCATTTTGCTCATCCTAAGTACTTTTAGTATCATAGGTTATTTTATTTTTACCAATTGGCAAAGCTCTACTGAACATTTCGTCACTGAATTTCAAGATAATACCAATCATAATATTTTGCACCAAATCGAGCTTTACATCAATACACCTGCTTTTATTAATGAAGGTAATTATATTTTACTACAAGATGACATCATTGATCTTAATAATAAGAAAAAACGTGAAATCTATTTCTCTAGTATGATTAAATCTTTTAATGAAGACATCTATAGTTTTACCTATGGAACCGAAGCTGGTGAATACTATGGAGCACGTAGAAATACCAAAAATGAAATTGAACTGATAGAAAATAATGCGACATCAAACGGAAAATCTCGTTATTATTCTATCTCACAAGATTTAACCGCAGCAGAATTAAAAGAAGAAACTGAAAAATTTGATCCTCGCACCAGAGATTGGTATATCACTGCAAAAAAACTACACAAGCCAGTATTTTCTCCAATCTATAAGCATTTTATAATGAATGACCTAGCTATTACAGCTACCTATCCGATCTATAATAAAGAAGGGATCCTCAAAGGTGTATTAGGAACACATATTACGCTATCAAAAATAAATAACTACCTAAAAGAGTTAGTAGAGAGTCATGCGGGGACTGCTTATATTATCGAACGAAGTTCTGGCTATTTGGTGGCAAACTCACTAAAAAGTCCAAATTTCGAGGTTTTTGCAGACAACTCGTTTCACAGGAAAATGATTGAAGATATTGATAATAAAGTAATCGTTGAAGCCTATCAACAATATAAGCTAACCTCCAATGCAACTTCTATAGTCCATTCAAATCATGAAAAACTATATATACAGTTTACAGAATATCAAAGAGAAGGTTTAGACTGGTTGATCGTAACAGTAATTCCCGAAAGGCCATTCACCACTGCCATTACCAAAAGTGTCCAACTTTCAATTACAATATCTATTTTTGCAATTATTATTGCAATTATAATCTACATGAAAAGCATGGGGCTCATTCTTAAACCGATCTACAATTTGATAGAAACTACCGAAAAATACTCAGAAGGGGACTTTTCCCAAAGAGCAACGATTTACCGAGATGATGAAATCGGAAGATTATCAGCTGCCTTTAATAAAATGGCCGAACAGTTATATGAATTGATTAATACTCTTGAGGAAAAATTTAAAGCTCGTACTAGCGAATTAGAAAAAACTATTTTTGAATTAAAAAATAGTAACGATAACATATGTCTGTTACTCGACTCTACCGCTGAGGCAATATATGGAATCGACATGCATGGAAACATCACATTCTGCAACGCCAGTTGCTTAAAAATGCTTAGATATCAACAAGAAGAAGACTTGATCGGCAAAAACTCCCATTCATTAATTCACTATAAACGCGCAAATGGTGCTCCTTTCCCCATAGAAGATTGCAAAGTTCTTGATGCAGTACATGAAGGAGTAGATGTACATGTGGAAAATGAGGTTTTCTGGCGTTCTGACGAAACTTATTTCCCTGTGGAATATTTTTCTTATCCACAATATCGTGATGGAAAGATCATAGGTGCCGTGGTTACCTTCCTAGATATTACAGAACGCAAAAAATCAGAGGCAGAAATCCTTTATTTAAGCTACCGCGATCAGTTAACAGGTTTATATAATCGGAGATACTTCGAAGAAGAGTTAGCACGGCTAGATGTTCCAAGAAATTACCCCTTGGCCCTCATTATGGCTGACATGAATGGTCTAAAGCTTATCAACGATTCTTTAGGTCATGCCATGGGAGACCAAATTTTAAAGAAGATAGCAGAAATATTGCAAAAAAGTTGTCGCTCCGGCGATTTGATTGCAAGGCTTGGTGGAGATGAATTTGTCATTCTTCTGCCTAAGACAGACTCCCATGAAACAGAGGAGATCATTCAGCGTATTAAAGAGAATTCCGCAAAAGAAAAAGTAGGTTCTGTTGATATCTCTGTTTCCTTGGGTTATGGAACAAAAAACAGTGCGGACGAAAAAATTCAAGATATTTTTAAAATAGCGGAAGATCATATGTATGGACACAAACTCTTTGAAAGTCCGACTATGAGAAAAAAGGCCATCAATACCTTAATCAGTACGCTTCATGATCGAAATAAACAAGAAGAGCACCATGCTCATAACGTCTCTAAATTATGCAAAAGAATGGGCAAAGTCCTTGGTTTGTCAGAAATAGAAATCGAAGAACTGAAAACAGCAGGTCTACTTCATGATCTTGGGAAAATAGCAATTGCGGAAAGTATATTAAACAAGCCAGGAACGCTGAATGACAACGAATGGGAAGAAATAAAACGGCATTCTGAAATCGGCTATCGAATACTTAGCACTGTCAATCACATGTCAAAAATGGCCGAATATGTACTAGCTCATCATGAAAGATGGGATGGAAAAGGCTATCCTAAGGGGTTAAAAGAAGACAACATACCCCTCCAAGCAAGAATCATTCATATTGCTGAGGCTTATAACGACATGACCAGTATTAGACACTACCGAGCAAATACCTTATCAGCCAAGGAAGCTATCGTGGAATTACAAAAAAATGCTGGCCTTCAATTTGATCCCGAGTTAGTTACGATATTCATTAGAGAAGTATTAGGTAAAGACTCCACATAAATAAATTTAGGCGGAGCATACAGTATTGAAATACTGCATGCTCCGCCTTCTGTTGCACAACTATCCTTCGCTATTTCCTTATAAGGTTCGCATTCCTTCTAACTGACGACACAAATTTTATATTTGCATCAATAATCTAGTTTTTTCAATATAATAAGAATGTACAGGCATATAACACAGATGAACGCTAGTATCTTATATAACATAAATATGCTGATATATTCTAACAGTATTCCGCCTCCTATATTCCCAATTGCCCCGCCAACCCCTATTGCTGCTGCATGCAATGTTATGGCTGATGTTCTCATTTTTGCAGGACTAATTTTATTAACGTATTGCAACGAAGTCATCAAGTAAAACGTATAAGTAACACCTTGCATCATTTGAATCATTAGAACGGGAATATAATCATCACAAAGAGAATCTAAGAAATAACGTAGGGCAAATAATGCCACCCCAACGATATATAAATTGAGTTCACCATATTTGCATATCAGCTTTGCACCAAAATAAAATGCAGGCAATTCACTTATGGCGATAATAAACCATACAATGCCAAGTTGGGTCACATCACCCCCAGTCCTCTCAATTAGGACTGGAATATAACTTGAGTTGCTACCATTGGCAATGTTGGTAAGAACAACCGAACAAATCAATAGTATAAATTTCTTATATGTAATCAAATTTACTACATCAGCAAAACTAATATTCTTTCGCGTGCCTTTACCTTTATAGTCAATGCGAAATAATAGCAACACTCCAAGTAACATAAGAATAGAATAAATAACATAGGAACTGTTGATCCCTAATTTTTTTATAATATAGCCCATAACCAATGCTACGATTGCATAGCCAAATGAGCCCATCAGTCGAACTTTACCATACTGCAATTTTTTATATTGTTCGATGATCTCATAACTATAAGCATCTGCAATTGGTACCACTGGACTCTGAAAACTCATTAACAGTATTATACTTACTATTATAAGAATAAAGCTGTTAGAAAAAACCAAAAGGTAGACAAACAATGCACTAAAAAGCATCGTTATAATGATCATTGTCCGTTTATTAGAATATTTATCGGTGATAAATCCCCAGATAGGCTGAGCAATTACACCCGTTATAGAAATCGTGGCAAAAGCTATACCCATTTGCGTATAACTTAATCCCTTGTCTTGAAAGTAATAAATCAAGAACGGATAAATACAAGCCAGTGCCCCATATATTACAACATAGATTATACTCAACTTTATTGACAGTGTTTTATGTTCCATCATTATTTACCTATTTTACTTTTAATTTCTAGTAATCTTTCACTCGATACCAATACTGATATTGTTCCTTAAAACCAAGTTTTGCATATAGATGTAAGGCTGGATCATTGCGTAACAAGACCTGTAAATACGCTTTCTTAGCACCGTTATGTACTCCAAGCTTTAATAGATTCTCGACTAGTTTTTCTCCATAACCCTTCTTTCGATATATTGGGTCAATTTTAACATCAAATATACCTAAATAGTCCTTATGAAGCACTCCTAAACCGCAACCAATCGTTCTACCAGCTGATTTTAGGGTGATAAAATATTTATCTAATAAAATATTGGTCCAAATACCGTATAATGTAGTTTGCTCTTTTTCGGTCATTTCATTACAAGATAAAAAAATTTGTAGCCAATCTTCGGTTACATCACTACTATAAAAAACATCGCCATCTAGAGCCGAAGATATGTTAGGCAATTCCATGATCTGTACGCTAGCTGGCGATTCAAGACGGTAGCCTTTGTGAACCAGTAGCGAGTCTAAATTATCAGGTATGGAAACAGGTGTTAGCTTAAATATTGTAGCAAGCTTTCTCGCAGCGTAAAGGCGTTCACATTCGGCTATTTTAATCAACGGATTTTCATTGGATGGATATAATGGATTAACAGAATTGGCTCTTTTGGTATAACCATTGGCAAAACGCAACAGCCATCCATCATACATATAAGTATTCATGGCTGGCAAAGCATTAAGCGAGTATTCCTCAAGGGTTCTTATCATAATTTTCATCCTCATTCGACTTAGTAATATACAGCTTTTAACCGCCCCATCGATTTACTGGATACTTGAATTATATCCTAACTACTTATGTTTAATGGAATTGTGATAATAAACGTTGCCCCTGCTCCTAGTTGACTTACACACTCAATATGACCTTTGTATAACTGATTGACCAAATTATATACAATACACAGTCCCAATCCTGCCCCTCCCTGGTTCCGATTGGTTGTAAAGAATGGGTCAAATATTTTCCCTAATACCTCACTATTCATCCCTTTTCCATCATCTTTATACGTGATCACTAACCGCTCATCTAGCTTCTCGACTCGAATATCAATCCGTCCAACTTCTCCCGGATCATAAGCATGAATTAGAGAATTTAAAAAAAGATTGGTCAATATTTGGGCAAAGGCACCGGGATATCCGTCAATGAAAATACCTTCATCACATTCAATGGTTACAATATGTCCGTTCTTCTTAAAATTACTCGTCAGCATATTCACTACTTCGCTAACATAACTACCTACATCAAAAATACGATGTACTTCACCAATCTGTTCCGTTGACACTTGCTTAAAATTACTGACAAGCTTTGCAGCCCGTCCAGTGTTGAGAAGTAGCATATGGGCCGCCTCACTACATTCTGCAATATAGTCTTCCAAATGATTGCGCCGCATAGTACCATCTTGATAAATTTTTTTCAATTCATTCGTAATATCATCTATGTGTGATGCCAACGTTACGCAAATCCCCATCGGAGTATTGATTTCGTGTGCCATACCCGTTACCAAGCGGGCGAGCGCAGCCACTTTTTCCGATCGAAGCAGTGATTGTTGAGTAGCATGTAATTCTTGATTCAACTTGATTAGTTCCTGGTTATTCGCCAGCACTTCCTGATTTACCATCATTAATTCCGCTGTCCGTGATCTCACTTTTCTTTCCAGTTCTTCATTTATATTTTTAAGAGCTTCTTCAGCTCGCCTAAGCTCTGTAATATCTCGAAAAAACCAAACTCGCCCATGGTACTGCCCTCCATCCACAAATATAGGGGCAGAGTAACGTTCCAGTATCTGGCCTTCCTTCAAGATCACTTCATCCTGACTGGTCGCATTTCTATTTTGATATAAATAATGTACTTTGGTAAGAAACTCTTCGTAATTGACCAGCTTCCCTGCTACATATTGCAAGAGCGGCGCATCATTTTTCTTTAAAACTAAACTTGATGGTATATCCCAGATATCCATAAACCGCTGGTTTATAGATAGAATTTGTTCATTTTCATCAACAACCAAAATGCCATCAAGAGAGACTTCCTGCACTGTAGTTAGCATACCATTGCTGAATTTCAATTGCCTTTCTGCTCGTTTTCGCTCACTTAATTCTTGCTGTAACTGTTGGTTCATATTATAAAGTTCGGCGGTACGTTCTGCAACTTTGATTTCTAGTTCTTCTTTAGACTGTTGAAGGGCAATTTCCGCACGCTGACGTTCAACAATTTCAGCTTCCAGACTTTGATTGACATACTGCAATGACTCATTCATTGTCATCATTTCTTCATTCATCGCCGTCAATTCTTGATTAAGACCAAATAGTTCTTGCGTCCGAATTTCTACTTTGCTTTCCAGTTCATCATTTTTTTCCTCAAGTCTTTTACGAGCAAGCCCCATTTCACCAAACAGACCAGACAATAGAGAAAAAAAACTCATTACCCTTTTTACATGATCTTCTGTAACGATGGGAACCCTGCCCAAAGCATCTAAATAAGCGTTTTGATCAAAACCGAATTCTTCAGCCTGGCGAATAAAAAACTCCTGATCAGGACATTCAAAGAAAAACTGCCCCGTAAAAAAGTTAGCGACATGTTCACCATCAATCAAGATTGGCACCGCGACATCAATCAAACCATTTTTACATTTATATACGTTATAACTCTCACCCGCACCCAAGCGGCCTGCAAGAACAGTATCACTTTCACAGCAACGCCGAGCAGTTACCGCGTGAGTTCGATGAAACTTAGTACAAAGATCCTGCCAGCCAGTAGAGATTAAAACCTTTCCCTTTAAATCCAAAATGGCTATTACTGCACTAGTATTCGCACAGTAAGCATCACATAAATTCTGCAATTCAACAATATCCACTAATTCTGAAAATTCCATTCGGCATCCTCTCCTCAGTCTATCTGCAAAAAATATACTAATCACTTGCGCGCTTTATCCCTTTTAGATTTAATCCATTTGAACCGATCTTTCAATGCTTTAACTCTACCATTAATGCGTAATATCATTTACGTTTATATTATATACAACGAACTAAGCCAATTGCATTTATATTGTTATTCTGCCAATAAAAGACGTAGTATGTCATATATCGATTAGTTTCTTCGTATATAAATAGCTTACCATATTTTCCTTCGCATTGCATCTGCAAATAAACGACTGAAGCACCTTTTCAAAATTAGCTCATTAGATCAACAAAGCCCCTCTTTCTTTATAGCGTTTGATCAGAAATTCCGACTCAACGCTACGAATTCCATCTATAGATTGAAGCTTTTCAATATAGCGACTCGCATGCTCTTGGTCATCAAACAATGCATGTACATGTAAATGAGGCCGACCACTCATTTGGTATACATTTGTGATTTCTTCAGAATATGACAGTTCTCTTACAATCTGATCGATTTTTGACCATTCTACCTCAATATTAAAGTAAATAGAAAGATTTTTGCCAGCCTTCAACGGGTTTACTACAATGGTAAAATGACTAATAATTCCATACTCAACAAGTTGGTTTACCCTTTCACGAACAGCGGCGCGAGTTAAGCCCACCAAGCGTCCAAGCTCAGCGTGACTCAAACGTCCATTAGCGGATAAGTGATTTAGTATCTGCCTATCTATTTCATCAAGATTTTTAAATTGCATGATTATACCTCTCCTTCTCGCTATATATATTATTTACTTTGTAAAATTTATCAATATTTCATTGATCGTTTGTATATTTTATATTATACTTGTGAATGAGATGAAAGTATATATTCGATAAGCAAGAATACGCTAGTTGCATTATTTCTTACTAGAGTTTATTGCTAAAAAAAATGGGAGTGATTTGCTGTGACGATTATAGCTTTGAAGATCCTGCTGATTTCAATGTCAGCTGGAATTATGGGATCTATTTTAGGACTCGGCGGAGGAATTATCGTAACCCCAGCCTTAACATTTTTATTTGGCGTCGATATTCAGCATGCCATTGGGGCAAGTTTAATTTCAGTAATTGCCACCTCAAGCGGCGCTGCCGTTGCTTATATCCGCGATGGGATTACCAACATTCGCGTAGGGATGTTTCTAGAAATTGCAACAACGGTTGGTGCTATTACTGGAGCTATTATTGGTGGGATTATTGCGCCAAATCTATTATATTCTATCTTTGGTATATTTTTAGTTTATTCCGCGATATTAATGCTTAAAAAGGTAAAGCAAGAATTGCCAGGTGAAGTGCCGCTACATCCGATGGCAAAGGCACTTAAATTACAAGGTCAATATTATGATAAAGTACTACAAAAACATGTTTCTTATAATGCTGACAATGTATACAGCGGTTTTGGTGTTATGTATGGAGCGGGCGTTATCTCCGGTCTCTTAGGAATTGGTAGCGGAAGTTTTAAAGTCATGGCAATGGATATTTTCATGAAACTTCCTTTAAAAGTATCAAGTGCAACCAGTAATTTTATGATGGGTGTAACAGGTGCCGCTAGTGCAGTGATCTATTTATATCGGGGTGATATTGACCCTGTAATATCCGCGCCCGTGGCACTTGGCGTTCTAATAGGCTCAACGATCGGCGCACGAATTATGCAAAAGCTGAAAAGCAAAACCATCCGCAAATTATTTATTCCAATTCTAATGTATATCGGCATTCAAATGATACTACAAGGATTGGGAGGTAAATTATAATGACAGAACAGCAAGGTCAATTCTCTGCTCAAAAAATTAATAAAGCAGAGTTATTTATCAGTTACGCATTGCGTATTGGTGTACTACTAAGTGCAGCCGTCATCACAATGGGACTTCTACGTTTTTTCATAACTGGAGAAAGTGGGTACATCGGACATTCCTATCCAACACAAATCCATGATATTATCGCAGGTGCCATTGCCTTTAAACCGTTTGGTGTGATTATGTTGGGACTCGTACTACTCATTTTAACACCCGTTTTGCGAGTCGGAATTTCACTACTGGTTTTTATCACAGAGAAAGATTGGTTATACGTTGGCATAACAGCAATCGTTTTTCTCATTCTGATTAGTAGCCTTTTCTTTGGAAAATAACGTACTATAGGAAAGAAGGTATTTGCGAGCCAATCACATGATCGGCCCGCAAATGCCTTTTTCGTCTCTGCTTCCTAATAAAAAAAATATATTTTTTTCCATTTTATTGTCTGAAAAATAGAGGATCTTTGCATTTAATGTAGAATATTTACATTAATCGGAATAGTCCGATAATAAGCTACATAAAGGGGAGGGGTTCGGTATGTCTATAAAAAAAGTAGTCCTAGCCTATGATGGTTCTATCGGTAGCGAAAAGGCTCTACAATCGGCGCTTGATTTTGCTAAGGACACTGGAGCGGAAATACACATTGTCAGCGTCATGGATTCTATGTATACCGTTTCTTTAGAACCAGTTTATGACAGCAGTGAAATCGACGACTTGCGCAAAAATGATCTGATGAAAAAAACAACCCAAGCAGAATCTATTTATGCGAAACACAATATCACAAGTAAATCTATTATTCTGGAAGGTCATCCGGCCGAAGAAATTATCAACTATTCAACTAAAGTAAATGCTGATATCATTGTGTGTGGTACTCGTGGTCATGGTGGATTCAATGCCTTACTACTAGGTAGCATCGCACATAAATTAGTCACCTATGCAACGATTCCAGTTTTAGTTGTTAAATGATTCTTATACAAATAACCAAATATCACGATATAAAAAAGGTTATTGCTTACATGTTAGCAATAACCTTTTTTATATCGTGAAGCTTACAACTTAGTTATTTCTTTGACTTATCTAATTGAATATGCAAAAACTCATCTAGGTTGTCCATTAAAATATCGACTAGCTTGGGATCAAAACTTTCACCACGTTCATCTTTGATGTATTGAACAACTTTCTCAACATCCCAAGCCTTACGGTATACACGGTCACTTAGTAGCGCATCAAAAACATCTGCCAGTGAAGCAATGCGGGCATAAATATGAATATCATCGCCTTTTAACCCACGGGGGTATCCAGTACCGTTATATTTTTCATGATGTTGCAACGCGATGATCGCAGCCGCTTTTAATATCGTTCGGCTGGATGTTCTAAGCAATTCATAACCAATACCTACATGAGTATTCATGATCTCTCGTTCCTCATTGCTTAAACGTCCAGGATTCTGCAATATCGAATCTCTTATGGCTATTTTGCCAATATCATGCATCGATGAGCCCAATGTTACAATCTTTACTTCCTCTTCTGTCAGACCATATCGAGCAGCAAGGATTTCACAATACTTAGCAACTCGTTGAATATGGTATCCTGTTTCATGAGAACGTGCTTCTACGACCTCGCCTAATTTGACCACGATCTCCCGTTGTGTTTCTTCAATTTCTTGTTGCAAATACACATTATCAAAAGCAATTGCAATATTAGAGCAAAATAAATCAACTAAATCACGATCGGTCTCGGACAACTCTTTCAATTCATCAATATATAAAAGCATCTCTGTGCCTGCCTTGCTTTGAAAGTATCCTACAAAGCAATCAGAGTAAAACTGACTAGTTTTACTGCGTAGCGTTTCATTTAAACGTTCCAGAATTTTTTCGCAAAAAATCCCATTCGATGATTGGTTCACACAATCAGAATATCTGCCTGTGCCAGAAAAAATAAAAAACTCATCCTCTCTTAACTCCGAAGCAAAAGAAGATACTTTACAACAAAATGCATCATTACGATAATTCATAAGAGCAATCATTTGATCCAGTACCCCATTCGCAAAAACTCTCATTGATTGCAACCTAAAAATACTGGCCGAAGCTTCAATTACCTTATGCAAACCTTGACGATTGGTATCAATAATCATGATATCACGGTAAGAGCGCAATGCCGTCGTAATCGTCGTATAGAGTTTGCCATAAGTTAGCTCTGTTTTTTCCTTATAATCATTAATATCATACTCACGAATCACCTTTTCTTCTGGAGCGGACCCTGGTTGTCCTGTCCTCAGAATAATTCGAACAAAGTTATTCTTAAGCTCTTCGCGAATATAACTAGCAACCCTTAGCCCACTATCAGGTGTTTCCATCACTACATCCAGCAATATAACCGCAGTATCAGGATTCTGCATGATGACCTGCCTTGCCTCCTGTCCAGAGTAAGCACTTAAAAACTGAATTCCTCGACCATCAAAGGTAAACTCAGACAACACTATTTTCGTGATATTATGCACTTCATCATCATCATCAACAATGAGTACCTTCCACAATAAATTTTGTGTCCTTTTATGCTCTGCAGAATCCTCCTGTACTACAGCTAATTCATCAGCAAAAAGATCATCTTGCTTTTCCATTATCCATCCCCCCCCATACCAGTGGAATATTCATTATAAATTTTGCACCTTGCCCAACTGCACTTTCGCAATGAATTGTTCCACCTAATTTTTGGGTGACAATGTTATAAATAATATGCAATCCCAAACCGGTTCCTCCTTGTGCACGACGCGTTGTAAAAAAAGGTTCAAATAAATGCTCTAGGTTTTCATCTGAAATACCTTTGCCATCATCAGCATAACTAAGCATCAATCTTTCTCCCAAGGCATAAGCCTCAATGGTAATATGACAAATTTGTTCTGGAATATAGGCATGAATCAACGTGTTCATTAGCAAGTTCGTAATGATCTGCGAAAATGCTCCCGGAAAGTTGTCCACTTCCAGATCCTCGTCACATCGGATGTCAACTTGATGTTTCATATGCTTTAGTTTGGGATGTAAACTCGTCAAAACGGCTGTAAAACATTCCAGTAAATTAAAATGGCAACGCACCTCACTGGATTGATCCACTGCAACTCGCTTAAAGCTTTTGATAATATCTGCAGCCCGATTCAGATTAGACATAATGGCTCCACTTGCTTCCTTACAAGTACTAATAAACCTTTCAAAATCCGCTCGTTTCATCCCGCCAGATTGATACAGCACTTCCATCTCTCCAATTTTCTGTTCTAGATAAGAACCAGCTGTAACACCGATTCCTACAGGAGTATTAATTTCATGTGCCACACCAGCAACCAAGTCACCCAAGGCGGCCAAACGTTCTCGTTGTATCAGTTGCGACTCTGCTTCATGCAATGTGCGCAATGCCTCAGATAATTCAGAATTTGCCTGTTGCAATTCATGGGTACGTTCTTCAATCCGCTGCTCTAGTTGCTCATTTAATTTCATAAGTGATTGTTTCCAATATTGTTGTTCCACTCGATTCCGAAAATAATTAGACAACATCTGTCCTAAATAATCAAAAATAGTTACCAGTCGTTCAATTTTTTCCCGACTATGCACATAACTCACGGAAAGCGCCGCCATTGCCTGCTTCTTATCCGCAACACCGATCTCATCCATATATGTACTAAATTTTGCTTGCATATCATCATCTGCTGGCTTTGCAAGAGCTTGTCCTCCAGCAACATTGCCAATACGTCGCCCTAAAAGCATAATTGGAGCAATAAAATCAAAAAAACCAGCATGACAAACATATACTTCTGGTCTTCTCTTTTTTTCTGCCTTTTTTCCTCGCCTAGCAGCTTCCTCTTTACAACGTGCCAGCCCAATGGGGCATGTACGAATATGCTGCTCACAGATTGAAGTAAAGTTAGAATATGGCATTACAGGAGAACCATCTGAGTCCGATAAGGTCGATGCAATCCCAAACTCTTTTGACATACTATCAAATAAACATTTAAATATTTCTTTTTCTTCATCCGTCATCAAATACGATACTTTCAGTTTATCTTCTCCTAAAAACTTTAACAGTTCATCATCACCATACATCATTTTTACCACCACCTAATGATTTAATACAAATCGATAATTCTATAACTAATGCTGTTCTATCGTTTTTTTAATATATAGAATCAATTCCCTAATATTGCTATAATTCCTGCTCTCTTTTCTAATAATGTTGTATTTTGTCGGTGCTTTTCATTAGATCCAACGACACGATGGCAGGAGATAAAGAATGGCCTGAACCTTCATATGCCCCAAAGGTTCAGACCATTTTTGACTTTCTATCATGCTGACATCGAGATTACACTCGAAATTGATTGACAAGCACTTTTAATTCCTCAGATATATCGGAAACCATTTTACTTAAAGCAGCCATTTCTTCAGTAGAAGCAGATTGCTCCTCTGATGCAGCCGCAACTTCTTGGGACGCTGCTGCAGTCTCCTCAACAATAGCTGCCACCTCCACCAAATCAGCTTGGAGAATGACCGTATCATCTGCTAATACCTGTAGACATTCTTTTAGACTGCTAATATTTTTCTCAGATTGTGAAATAGAACTGAGTACTGCATTCATGGATTGACCACTTGTCTCAATATTATTGACCTGCAAATCAACTTGATCCAAATTACTCTCCATCGTTCGAACAGTAACGGAAGTCTCAGCCTGAATATCTCGAATAAGATCGCCGATCTGTTGGGCGGCCCGTGCTGATTCCTCTGCTAATTTTCGTACTTCTTCCGCAACTACAGCAAAGCCTCTTCCTTGCTCTCCTGCACGTGCCGCTTCAATGGCTGCATTGAGAGCCAACAAGTTTGTCTGACCTGCAATTCCTGTGATGATACCTACAATGCTACCAATCTCTTGGGATCGGCGTCCTAAATTCTGTATAGACTCAGTCGCAAAATTTACAGTACTACGTACCATTCCCAGTTGTTCAATCGCCCCTTTTAAGGTTTCAATACCTTCGGTGGCGACTGTCGAAGTTTGTGTAGCCCCTTCAAGAGTAGCACTAGCCTCACGCAACCCAGTCTGAACCTGATTTTGATTCGAATTTATTTTGTCTTTGACATGGGTAATTTTTTTAGTTTGCTCGGTTACACCTTCTGCGATTTGCCCGATCGCAGCAGCGACTTGTCCTGCAGTTTGACCAATTAAATCAGCGCCATTTGACAAAGCACTTGAATCATCAGCTACTCGTTGGGAGGCACTAGACATTTTTGTAACCATATCAGCGAGACTTCTACGCATATCAGAAAAACCATTCTCCAATTGTCCAATTTCATCGTGAGAGGAAATCTTACTATCCGTCTTGCGCAAATCACCATTCGCAAGACGGATACATTCGTCACGTAAAAGTGCTATCGGAGTAGCAATACGTCCACTCAAAATGATCACAAAAATTAGGGCTATGAGAATACAAATCACGGATGTAACTAACATAGCCTTCATCAAATGATCTACTTCTTGATTTGCTTCCGTTTCCGGCGCCATAATCATCATAAACCAACGTTGACCACCAACTAAGTCAATGGGCGTTATCGTGCCAATCCGTGTAATCCCATCTACAAAGGTATATTGCCCACGTACCGGTTTTCCAGAATCCACCGCGCTTTTAAATAAGTTTACCAGGCGACCATCCATTTCATTCTCTTTTAGTTTTAATTCAGGATTGATTTTTTTATCAGCAAAGCTCAGCTTGCCGATCAATTCAGGCGCGTGCGGATGCATGATAACAACTCCTGAAGAATCGAGAACTAATCCATAGCCAGTGTCTTTAAACGTTATTTCTTTAATCAGTTCCAACAATCTGTCCATAGAAATCGATCCTGTTAAAACACCTGTTAAATTTCCTTCAAAGAAAATAGGTACCGCCACATTGATACCACTTTTCCCAGTTGTCCGACTCGTAAGGATATCGGAAACAGCTGGTTTTTTAGTTGCGATTACTTTTTTAAAATAATCCCTGTCCCTAAGGTCAACCGTACTACCATCAGGTCGCAGGGCTGTCCCGTTAGGATAGATATACGTTATGTTTTCCAAATAATCCAGCTGTTTTTGGCAGTCATTGAGTGCAATCAGTAGCGACTGAGCATCCGTAGGATTATAGATACGCCGAATGCTGGCAAAGGACTGTAATTGAGTTTTTGCACTATAAATATATCCCTGCACACGATGACTATAATCAGATCCCATTGCTAGAGCAGCTTCATCCACACTCTGCCTGAGGGCCTGCTGAGACAAATAATAACCTATCCCCGATAATAGCAACAACGAAGCAATTATAAACGGTAACAAAATCAATAGTAATTTTTTCTTTATGCTGGTGATTTTCATCATATACACTCCATTTCCTATTGGATACTAGAATATTCTCTAATAGCTAGTCAATGTCATCTTCGATTGATAACCATTCTTCAATGCCTGCCAAGCTTCCTCCTGATTTGAAGCAACGGGGAAAATGTAGTCAAATTTTGCCATTTTAAAGATATCTTGTAAAAACTTTTTATTTACAGCAAAAGCAACCTGCCCGCCTGCAGCCTGAACTTTTTTCGCAAAAGTAATGAGTACGCCAAGTCCCGTACTATCGACTTTCTCCAAATCATTAACATCCACCACATACTGTTGCTTATCTTTCACCTCTTTGACCAATTGTTGTGAAAAGGTATCGGAAGTTTCATAAACCATCCTTCCCTTAAGACTAACAATTAAATATTCTCTAGAAGAAGCATCAGTAACAGTAACATACTTGTCATTCAATACCGCCTTCCCTCTCTCATTGCTCATCATATTTTCCTCCTAAATTCTTACGCATTATAAATACATGCCTTTTGTCAGCTGCAAACTCTGAATGTATTTCATCCATATATTCTTGAATGAACAGTAACCCCCGCCCTGATACCCCCATGACAAATTCCTCACAGGTTTTATTATTGACTTTTTCTTGCCAATCATCAGGTAAGCCCCTACCTTCATCGAGAACCTTTATTTCTAAGCATTCATCACTAGCTATCAGCTGTATTTCTATACTTGACATTTTTTCTTTATTAAGACCTTCCGATACACGCATAGCATTTATAAGTGCCTCGCGTACAGCAAAACTCACCTGCTCCGGTGTATCAACACCTATAATTTTAAGTGCGCCTTCTACAGATATATCCACAAATTCCAGCCATTTTCTTTCGGCTGGTATTACTATCTTTACCCCTGGTTCTCCCATTGTCCCCCTCCTATTGGTATTTCCTGCTGTTCACAGTTTTTTTGACCAAAAAGTTCTAGACAAACTAGAGAAACATCGTCACTACGAGGTAGCAATTCAATAAAACTTGAAAAATTTTCAATAATCGTACTTGCATCGCTAGTTGATTTTCCATAAACCTTCAAATAGTTCAATAAGTAGTCCATACTCAAACTCTTATCCACAAATAATTCATCGACTCCGTCAGAATATACTAAAATCCTCGCTTTGCAGTCATAATGAACCGTTTCACTCATAATCGGCAACATTTCGAAAATTCCTAGCGGTGGAGACCCCTCCTCTAACCAGCGAATATCTTGATGTTCTTCTACAAGCACTGCTGGCGGACCTCCCGCATTGACATATTCAATCGTTTGCGCCCGAGTATCCACGATCATATAAAAAGCTGCGCAATTATATTCCATATAAGATAATTGTTCATTAAATTTAACCATAATTTTATTTAACTGTTCTATTAGGCCCTTTGCAGTCCGTTCTGTCTTCACCAACTCAGGAATAATGGACCGTAAGTACATACAAATCATTGAAGTTGCCGTTCCATGCCCCATAACGTCAAACAAGATCATTCCATACTTTCCATCTGAGGTTGTATTCCAATAATAAAAATCTCCACCAAGGAAAGTAATTGGCAAATAACATCCACTAATACTGATCTCTTCGTTAATCAATGCAGTAGGCAACATATGTTTTTGCAGTTGCTGAGCCACCCGTAAATCATGTACCAGTTCATGATTATACTGTTCTAATTTTTTTTCCCGTTCCCGACTTTGCTCCATTTCTGCCTTTAGCTTCAGTGCTACTTTGATCCGAGCTAACACAAGTACTGGATTGAAAGGTTTCGTGATATAATCCAAAATTCCAGCCTGAAAAGCTTCATGCTGTGTCTCACTATCTTCTGAAGCAGTGATCATAATAACTGGAACATCATATAGTCTTGGTTCTCGTTTAATTCGTCTGCATAACTCGATCCCGTCAATTCCTGGCATAACTAGGGCTGTGATGACAATATCTACAGAGTTCTCCTCGTAGGTTGTGGTTGTATTACCACCAACACCAAGCATCTCCAATGCTACTACGGCGTTATGGGCTACACGAATCTCAGTATACCCCTCACTTTTTAGGATGTCGACAAGAACCCTAGTACTCATTTCACTACTTTCCACAATGAGAAATTTACGGTTTATCATAGTACCTCCCTTTCGAGACAGTAAAAATACATTTTTATACACCGCTATCTTTAATCATTCTTATACTCAGCAATATAAGATAATCACTTACTTATTATTTATACCATATCAAGAATGGTTCAACTCTTCTTCAAAATTTACAACCCATTTGATGGCTTCATTGTGAAGTTCAGCAATTTTCATTAATTCAACTCCCAAAATTCGGGACTTATTTGCAACTTGTTTCCAATTTCCCTTCTCACATTCCAAAATTAGTTGATAACTTTGACACAATACTGTATCATCATTTTTTCCTAGCAACGTATTACTGATTTCCTCTGAAAGTTGCATCTCCTGTAAAATAATCTCCATGGGAGACCCTAACAAAATATCCAGATTCGAGAGGATACCCACTGTGATATACTCGGCACTCTTATTCATAATGCCCATGACGCTAGTGAAAGCTTCCAAAAACTTAGCTCTAATCATACTCATAGTAATGACTTCATTGTATTTTTTATCTGCTTGCTTACGTAGCGCCGTTATATAGCACCACTTTTTTACATCAGCGATTCCGAGCCTAATCAATGCGTGCTTAACCGTCTTAATCCTAGTACCTCGACTGAAATAGGAAGAATTAACAATTCGCAAAATTTCATATGAAAAGGCTGGATCCATTTCAATAATTTCTGCAATTTTGCCAAAATCAAGTTTTTCATCATTTACCGCACTCATTAAGCGAACCTGATTCAATTTACTTGGATGTATTGTATTAGAAGAAATAATTTCTGGTTTAGAAAAAAAATACCCCTGAAAATATGTATAGCCCCATTGTATGGCTTTTTTATAATCCGCATGGTTTTCCACTTTTTCCGCTAAAAACTTTATTTCTCCATTTTTAAATTTTCTTATTATACTCACTTTTTCCTGTTCTGACCTAGCCTGAAAATCAACTTTAACAATATCAGCTAACTTTAGTAATGGAGTAAAGCCAGATTTAAAGACAAAATCACCAACTGCGACCATATAACCCAAAGATTTAATACGCGTACAGGCTTTGACAATTTCTTCTATTGCCGTATCGGTTTCCATTACTTCAACCACTAAGTATTCAGGAGGAAATAATGTAGCAATATCCATTGTCAAAAAACTTTCCGTAAAATTTATAAATGTTTTTTTACCCCCAGTTGTCGATTCCAGGTTTGTGGACAAAAATTTTCCAGCAATTACGCTTGAAGTCGCTAAATCTCCATTTACGCAGGAATAAGACTCTTCTCCCGCTTCCCTGTATAATAATTTGTAGCCATACACTTCTCCATTGATTTCAAAAATAGGTTGCCGAGCAATAAACATATTCATAATAATACCCTCAATCCTGTTTATTGAATATTTATCCGTACTAAAAAATGTCAGGCTACATTCATCATACAATGCAACCTGACAATCATAGATGAACCATCCTTAGACCCATAGTTTTACGCCTCTGCCTTTCGACAAATCCACCTATTTAATTACACATTATTCCAATATTCTATCATAGACATTGCTACCCGTCAATAAACCCTCATCTCATGATTAATTCGCCATAAGCAAATCATGGGCCCATACCAAAGCTTCCTGATAAGATTTTAAAACATTCCGCTCATCCAACCCCATTTCATTTGCATAGCAGAAAAAAGCGTCCCACTCTCCTCTTTCATAAGCTTGGATCAACTTGTATACCACGGCAAATTGATTATTACTTTTTCCTAGGAGCGCATGCTTAATCTCTTCATCTAGTGAAATACCATCCAATACCTCCTGCATTGGGCGGTCAAGCAGAGCATCAAGATGGGAGAGCATTCCTATAAGAAATGCATTAGCCGCTTGTTGTTTTGGCATTTTTCCTGCAACGATACTTTCGGCAAAGCGTGCCCGAATAAGCGACTTCAGAATCAATTCTCCCGGTTTATTTTTGCCAACACCTTTTAGCACTATTAGTGAAACCCATTTCGCCAATTCTTTTTGTCCCAATAGAGTCAAAGCTTGCCGTAACGATTGAATGTTATTGTGCAAGCCGAAAAAAGACGAGTTGATAAATTTTAATAGGTTATATGATAGCGAAACATCTCTTTTTATAATAGCTTCCATTTCTCCAAACTCTAACTGAGGTTGATTGATTTCTCGCAAAATACTCAGATAATTTATTTTATATCCAGGAATATCTTTGCCGGACACCACTATCGGCTTACAAAAAAAATATCCTTGAAAATAAGAATACCCCATATGTAGTGCATCTTGAAACTCTTCTTGCGTTTCGACTTTCTCAGCCAAAAACTTTATAGGATAACCTTGAAAACGTTGTACGATCCTTTGCCTTTCTTCGCGCTGCGTTGTACGAAAATCTACCTTAATGATATCGGCCAATTCAACAAACGGCATATATTCTGGTTTAAATACGAAATCATCCAACACTATCAAATATCCTTCTTGCTTTAGTTTTTTACAAGCACTGATAATTTGATCATCGGGTATAATATCTTCCAAAATCTCCACAGCGATGATTTCCTTGGGCAACATGGATGGAATATTACTTATCAATGAATTAGCTGTAAAATTAATAAATGCTTTTTTGCCATCTGTCAATGTCTCCATACCGATCAGCAAGAAGCTATTAACAATTACACTATTAGTCGCCTGATCACCATCCGCACCATCATAAGTACTGATCATTTTGCTGCGAAACAACAGTTCATATCCAAAAACATTTTGGTTACTATCAAAAATGGGTTGCCTGGCTACATGCACATTGGTTTCTTGTACCATAAAAATCTCCCTTTTAATCAGAATTTCCTTCGTCACTTGCCAGACTTCTGCTACTGACGGTAAGATGTGATGAGTGATGGGAATCGCTTCTACCTGCGCAATAATTTTATGAATCATTGCATATTCATGTATTTTCTATTGTATATATTGGTTAAAGCATCGCGAAAAACCAAGTCATTAAGCTTGGTGACGAATCAATAAATGTTTTTATCTGCTTCCAGCATAGTGATAAAATTTCTCAGTTTTTTACTAAAACCACTCTCTATTATTTGGGTGAGACAATATTGCATTTATAATGCAAATGAAAATAAGCTTTATCTTAATTATGACAATAATAAACACATTTTTCAATCTCTCATCCATACAGAAATTTAAATGAATTAACAAGTAGCACTATCCTGATGAGATAGTGTCATTTGCTAATTTATTTAAATAATTGCAGGAAAAACAATAACCATGTCAAAATTCTATTAATATGTGACATTATTGTAAAGAAGGAAGGTAGTTCTATGACTCGAAAATATGAATTTAGCTGGGAGCTATTAGGGAATGTAGAAGAAGGCAGGCCAAATTTAGGACCGATGGTTCGTACGGAAATTTACCGTTTAATGCAGTTTTGTTTTCGTGATGTGCTTGAAAAAAACTATAGTTCTGAAATTGCAGACAAATTATTCTATGAGGCAGGGCTATTGGCAGGAAAACAATTTTATCAAAATATTATAAAAGAAATAGAGCCATTCAGTGATTTTAGCGACTTTGTTAAATCATTACAAGCCAATCTTGTCGACAAAGGGATTGGTATTTTACGCATAGAAGAAGCGAATCACGATCAGGAACAGTATGTACTTAGTATCGCAGAAGATTTAGATTGTTCCGGACTTCCTGAGCTAGATTATGAAATATGTGTTTATGATGAGGGGTTTATTTCTGGAATTTTTGAAAGCTTTACTGGAAACAAATTCAAAGTTAAAGAGGTCGATTGTTGGTGCACAGGAGACCGAACCTGCCGATTTAAAGTTGAACTTTCTAATGAGGAATAGATCTGCTATTGGAAACCAGTTTTACTTGAAGGAGGACTATCTATTTGAATCCAGATTTAAAAACTGAGCTAGATGAAATAATAAGTCTAATCAATCGCATACTACAAAAAAAAGATATGCCTGTAAAACTGTCCGAGTATTTGAACCAATATCCTTCACTTGAAAAATTGGTTCAAAATCTTTTGTCCCTTTGTGAGTTTACCAATGCTTTATCCAATGGAGATTTATCACAAACACTAACTATGCGTGGATATTTCCCCGGAGCATTAAAAGCGTTGCAATCGAATCTTAGGCATTTGACATGGCAGACTAATATGGTTGCTTCAGGAGATTATAGTCAACATGTTGATTTTATGGGTGATTTCTCCATGTCGTTTAATACAATGATCATTCATTTGAAAGAGGCAACAGAAAATGAGCAACTATACATCGCCGAACTTAAAAAAAGTCAGGCAATTATTGAGGAAAGCGAGAGAAAATACAGGCTAATTGCAGAAAATACAGATGATGTAATTTGGTTGCTGGACAATGATATGAATATCCAGTATATTAGTCCTTCCATTGAAAAACTATCGGGTTATACGCCCGAAGAATTTGAAGGAAATCTAGCAATTGATCGACCACTACCATTTTTGCAAGCTATTTTTCAAGAAGCGAGTATAGTGCTTGCCGAAATTAATAACAGACACAAGCCACTTATTATGGAACGTAAACAATCCCGCAAGGATAAGAAAATAATCTGGACAGAATCCTTGATCAGTGTTGCAAAAAATAGTGACGGTGATTTTTATGGATTCCTTGGAGTGACGCGAGATATCAGCGAACGGAAGAACAGCGAAAATCTTTTGCAACAAGCCTACGAGCGAAGAAAAAAATCCGATTTTTTCAATCAACTCGTTAGCCAAACAATTGGTGATGATTCTATAATTCGCAATTTGGCTTGGCAAGATAAGGTCTATATCCCCCAAAATTTCTCCCTCTTTTTTCTTGCTATTGATAATCTGGATACACTTGTTGATGATGGAAACAACCTGCATCGCAAACAGCAAATTGTTGATGCATTGGTGGATCACCTTAGCCGAAAGGAAAACACGATCGCCTGGGAAACACCTGAAGGAATTGGTATTATAAATTCCATTTCTCAAAGTACTAATCGTAAGATAATCGAACTAGAGGTAGCCCAGGAGTATATTAAAGAAGCATCTTTATATCTTCCAGAACTACAAATCTGTATCGGAATCGCAAATTATGCAGAGGGTTTTACTTTATTTTCAAGGCGTCTACATAACGCAGGAACTTCACTGGCAATTGGGAAAAAAGTTTGGCCAAAACAGATGATCTATCACCACGAGGACTGTGGAATTTTTCAAGTTCTTGCTCCGTTCGCCAGAACTGATGACGCAGGTGATTATGTACAAAAAATGATTGGCCCGCTACTTGAACATGACAAAATTGATGGAACTCATTTGGTTGAAACACTTGAAAAAATCTTATCGGGCTTGAGTTTTAAAGAAATAGGCGCGCAAATGTATTTACACCATAAGACCATCCAACTTAGAAAGCAACGGATCGAGCAGATATTAAACAGTTCCCTTGATTCGTATGAAATAAGAATGGCATTATCCACTGCCATTCAGTTAAAAAAGATTTCTAACCTGAATTTCTAAATTAAACACTTTCCCCTGTCGTTCTCTGTTGTTCCCCAACTCTTCGCCACCCCAGCGTCCAAGAAAGTCTGTTTCACGTATATTCTCTTTGTGTGATTGACTTACTTTATCACCACAAAGATGTCCATAGGTATCATTACCGTGCTTAAAATTATCCACATCGATAAGAGCGATAATAAATTTATCATTATTTTCATTTGATGAGATTATTGGCTTTACTTCTATTTCAGTGACATGACAAGGGGACGGTCCTACATGACACCTTATAAAGTGACAATTTAGGACCGTCCCCTTGTCGCATTAACCAAGTATATATTTTGTCACCGCTTCATATAAATTCGCTGCCCTTGGGACATCTATGGCAACAAGTCGTTCTTCATGGGCTCCATGTCCAGTACGTACAAAGATTGATTTTACACCAGCAGCACGTCCTGCCTCTACATCACTATTGTGATCTCCAATCATATAGGACTCTTCAAGATCAATTTCCCACTCTGCAGCAGCCTTTCTTAATAAACCTGGAGATGGCTTCCTACAATCGCAAACAGTCTTGTAGTCTCCAATTCCAAGTTTCGGATGATGTGGACAATAGTAAAAAGCATCAATATGAGCACCGTGTTTGGCTAGTTCTTCGATCAGCCATTTATGTAATTCATCCACCTGAACTTCACTAAAATGTCCCAAAGCAATGCCAGCTTGGTTGGAAATGACAAACACTCTATAGCCAGCTTGATTTAACAGACGAATGGCTTCAATGGAACCTTGCTCAAACTCAAATTCTTCCGGTAAATAGAAATAGCCTTTATCAAGATTAATCGTGCCATCTCGATCTAGAAATACAGCAGATCGTTTTTTTTCAAAGTTGTTCATTTTTTAATCTCACCTTTTTTTAAATATGTTTTTTCTATTCATTTGTTAGACCTCTTTTTTCTGCGGTGGTATAATGATTTTATTTAGATTAACTTAAAAGTCATATTAATGAGTAATAATTATATAGTAATACAAATAACGATCGGAGGAAAGTAACATTATGGAAAACGCAAAGCTGATTGAAATGATTAAGAATAATCCGAATGCCATCGCATATATAAATAATCCTACCGATGAGATGAAATTATTGGCGATTAAAAAAAATGGACTTGCATTAAAACATATCGATCATCCCACCCCCGAAATGGAAGAAGCAGCGATCGACAATAATGCGCAAGCCATTGAATTGATAAAGAACCCTACAGAAGAAATGATAATAAAAGCCATCAATCATGGATGGATTAACTTAAAGTACATTAAAAATCCAACCGATCAATTCATCAAATTAGCGATCAATCAATCTGGATGGGCTATTCAATATGTTCATGATCCAAATGAGGAACTACAATTATTAGCAGTAAGAAAAAATTACGATTCCATAAAGTTTATCAAAGAACCTTTGGAGCGTGTACAAGAAGAGGCTGTAACAATCAGTTATGATGCCTTGCGATATATCAATGCACCTACACACCATGCCGAGCTTATCGCCATCAAAAATGATGAGCGGGCGATTAAGCTGATCAACTATGTAGATAAAAATAAAATATTAGCATTTTTGAAAGTAAACATTCTCGTAATTAAATATGTGATGCAAGAAATATCTAAGGATGAATTAGAGCAAGTGTTAAGGGAGGCATTAGCAAATGAAGATGTCGAAGAAAAATATGTGAGAGATTTTTTAAATTATAGTACGATCGATAAGAATAGTGATATTATGCCAATGGACAAGATCATGTTTATTTATAAATATGGCAGTAAAAAAGCAAAAAAAATAGCAGTCGATGAAAAGCTGAAGATGATATAGGAGGAAATATCATGAATTTTATAGACACATTAAAAAGTGTTAACTTAGTACTATCTACTGGCGAAGTCCCCTTAGTTGTTGGTGAAAGCGGAATCGGCAAAACAACGCTCGCCAAGAAAATTGCTAAAGAAAATAACTGGAGTTTAATTGTTATTAATGGAAATCTCCTGAAAGAAGGTGAAATCGGCGGCCTTCCCATGATAGAATCGTATGCCAAAGTAAATGTGAAAGGCGATAAACTGGAAAAGAAAACGACCGTCTATGCTGTTCATAATAAACTAAGGGAAATTGATGAGGAAATATCGAAAGGAAAAACAGTTCTTTTATTTATCGACGAGATCAATCGTTGTGAACATACAGTACAACAGGAACTGATGAATTTAATATTAAATAGAGAAATTAATGGCTATAAATTACATGAAGATGTCAAAATCGTAGCCGCTATGAATCCTTCCAATAAATATGATCCAGATTTTGATTACCAAGTGGTCGATATGGATGCAGCCCAAGAAAATCGCTTTGTGTGGTTACATATGGAACCCGATTATCTCCAGTGGCTTGATTGGGCCATCGATGCAGGAACTGAGCAAAAGGTGATCGAGTTTATCTCAACCTTCCCAGAATATTTACATAAAATAAACGAAGATGATATCCGAGCAACGCCGAGAAGCTATGAAAGAATTTCTAGCATTTATAAAATGTATAAGGAGAAAAAAGATTCAATCCCTCGGTCAGTGTTTTTAAATGTGATCAGAGGCAATGTAGGGAAACTCATTGCCGAAGAGTTTGTTAGCTTTGTTGAATCAGATTATCGTTCACTCATCTCTTATGAAGATGTTTTTTCAGGCGATTCTCTTAACGAATCCATTATGGAAAGAATAAAAAATGAAAGTCATACAAGACTCTATCTCTCCGCAAAGAATATTTTAAAAAACTTAGAATCCACTATAAACAATGATACTGTTGCCTCCAGCGCTTCTATTGACAGATTGATTGGATTTTTAAAAACATATCCTGTAGATTTAATGATAGGGATCATGAAGGACATTAAAAATAGCTATCCCGAAGTATACAAACACGCCATAGAAAATGAAGCCTTTGTAGAATTATATTTTAAATCTTATGCGTTAGTAAGGTGATCATATATGGAAACTTATTTTGAAACCCACGTAAACGTTCTTTATGAAAAATCCAAAAAAATTGTTTCTATTTATTTAAAAGAAAACCGTAGAGATGAGCAACCTAAGATCACAATACCAGAAGATTTTAAAGAAGATTTTTTTAGGCTGATCGATAAAGTGAGTTTAAGCCTTATGGAAGACAAAGATAATTTTTATGGATATTTTTTGTTTCAAATGTCTAGAGAAATAAAATTTGATATCAGCAGTTATACTGCTGTGAATTTTAAAGGCGCTAACTATGTGATCTATTTTAACCCTATCATTTTTTTAACTCTTACTCTTAAACAAATGGGAACTACAATTAAACACGAAATACTCCATATCGTATCGATGCACTTAATAAGAGCAAAAGAATACAAGGTTCACTATGGAACATTAGCGATGAATATCGCAATGGATATCGTAGTCAACACATATTTAGATCATCTCCCACCCTATGCCACTACATTAGAATGGATCAATTTAAATTATTCTTTAAAACTCTTACCCTTTGAAACTTTTGAATATTATGCAGAAAAGATTCAAACTGCCATCGACTTACTAGAAGTAGATGAAGATGCTGCAGAAGATGATAGCAATATGGATGAACAAATCGAAACGGAGTATCATCCTGAAAAAAATCATGATATTTGGGAAGATTCTAGTGATATCGATGAAAAAACACTGACAGCATTTACTGAGAAGTTTATTAATAATGCGCAAAAAGGTACTATTCCAAATTATTTAGAGAGTATTATCTCATCACTCAAAAATAGCAAGAGTGAATTGCCCTGGAATTTATATCTTAAGCGATTAATGGGAACTGTTGAAAGTAATAAAAAGAAAACGATCACAAGAAGAAATCGCAGACAGCCCGATCGCTTCGACTTAAGAGGTCAGCTGAGAAGCCATAAAGCAAACATTGTTGTTGCACTTGACATCAGCGGAAGCATTAGTGATGAAGAATTTAATCAAGCCATGAAAGAAGTCTTCCATATCGTCAAAAATTATAATCATGAAATTACCATTATCGAATGTGACAATGAAATCAGACGTGTGTATAAAGTCAAATCTATAAAAGATATAAAAGATCGAATGAATATCCGAGGAGGTACTAAATTTACCCCAGTTTTTGAATATGCAAATCATCATAAGGTGAATTTGTTAGTGTATTTCACTGATGGTCAAGGTGAAGAGCAGCTTCTATCACTACCTAGAGGATATAAAACTTTATGGCTTCTTTCTCGGAGAGGCAATCAGCTTTCCATAAAAGAAGCTTATGGAGCCGTTAAGGAACTAAATCCTATTGAAATAAAAGAACATATATTAGATAGTAGCGACGTAGTAAGAGGTGGATATTCAATGAATCACCAAGAACCACTTGATCGTTAAATGACCAAATATCGCTTAGTAGTTATGGATTACCAAAAATATATTTACTTCGGGACATTGGGGACAGGTTACTTTGTCCCACCGTAATCCCTTGGATAAATTCACCCTCATGCACCGCGCTTCTTAGTCTACGAGACATCATATCTTATTGGGACAGAAAAACCTGTCCCCCCTGTCCCATAATTTAAATGCTGAATTTCCTGACTTCACCTTGTAATTCTTCCGCTAGGCGAGCAAGCGCTTGGCTAGACGCTGCTATTTCTTCCATTGAGGCAGATTGTTCCTCTGTAGCAGCGGAAACAGTCTGTGTATGTCCAGCAGAATCTTTGCTGATAAGCTCTATATCCCGAACTGACGAAACAATTTGTTGAGTTCTAGAAGCCATTTGCTGAATAGCAGACGAAATTTCTCTAACTTGAGATGAAACCTCATCGATAAGTGAAACAATCGCTTTAAATGCCTGCCCTGCATTGTTTACAACATTGGCGCCAACTTTGACTTCACGTGTACCGTCGTTCATAGCGGTGATAGCACTCTCAGTGTCTATTTGTATTCCAGAAATTAGGCATGTAATTTGCTTGGCAGCTTCTTGAGACTGTTCAGCAAGCTTACGTACCTCTTCGGCAACTACCGCAAATCCTCTGCCTTGCTCGCCTGCTCGAGCGGCTTCAATAGCCGCATTTAATGCTAATAAATTAGTCTGGCCTGCTATTCCCGAAATGGTATCCACAATCTGCCCAATTTCTTTTGAACGGTCACCTAACTTCGATACTACCTGCGCAGAACTAGATACCGTTTTCTCAATCTTATTCATCTGCCCAATAGCCTCATCAACAGCAGTATTGCCTTCTGTTGCCGCGTTAGCAGTCTTATCAGCCACACTCGATACAGCATCCGCATTCGCGGCTATTTGCTGTACACTAGCAGAAAGTTGTTCCACAGTTGTAGCGGTAGTATTGATTTCATTGGCTTGTTTTTCGGCCCCCTGCGCTACCTCTGCAATTGTTTCTGCCACTTGATTCGTCGCCTGGGCGGACTGTTCCGCACTCGCAGTTAACTCTTCCGACGATGCAGCCACTTGTTCTGTGGTTACTACAATCTGCTTAATTAACAGCCGCAGATTCTCCTTCATAGTATTGAAATCGCTAGCTAACTGCCCAATCTCATCTGAAGAATTTACTAGAATATCTTCTCCTAGTAAATTTCCTTTAGCCAGTTCATTTGCAGAACTGGTAATCTTCCGTATGGGCTTTGAGATGCTTTGACTCACGAATATGCCAATTCCAATAGCAACTAGTGACACTAAAAGATTTACAATGAGGAGTAATAACTGGGCCTGTTTGGCCCTTTCCGCTTGTACCTTTTGTTCATCTTGCACTAACACTTTCACGGCTTGTACCAATTCGTCAGATGCCCCCATAGCGGCTTTATATGGTTTTCCCAACTCTTGCATATGTAAGCTTACCTTTTCCACGTTGTTAGCTTTTTTAGCCTCTATAGACTTCTCCGCGATAGCTTCATATTCAATTTTTTCTTTTTTTATTACTTGGACAAGTTTTTTCCCATTTTCTGTTTTAATCATTTCGCTAAGCTGAGCCATTTTTTCATCCGTTTTTTTGCGATAATCGTTAAATACAGATATATCCGATAATTCTCCAGTAAAATTAAATCTACGCATTGCTACAGCCTCATTGGCCAAGTCCGTGGCCAAACCTTGTGTCAATTCAATTTCACGCAGATCAGTATCCATTATAGCCTCGTAAGACGTATTTATTTCCCCTATCTTCGAATAGGTAAATACGCTCATTACCACAACCATAACAATTACGATTAAATAGCCCCCTGTAATCTTCTTGCCAACAGTTAACCTCATCCTAGTCACCCTCTTCATATAAAATTCTACTTAGCTTAGTTAATGACACCTTCCATGAAATCAGGAGTTTGCGGTAGCCTGGTTGCCCCCTTGTAGTGAATGATTTCCTTTACCTGCGAGATTGGATTAAAATCCTCTCCCACGTGCTTCATAAAAAATAAGAAAGCCCAAGAAGGGGCCTTCTTATCTTTGTAAGTGTATTTAATTATAGTAATTCTATCTAAATCTCCAAATCCCTTCAACAAATTATGTCATTTTTCGACTTTTCCCGTTCTTTTAAGAACACTATAGTATTCCAGCGAGGCCAACAAAGTCTATCCCTTTTCGGGCCGCTATTTCATGTTTACCTTTTTGATTGATTTGCTGCAATTTATAGACCGTAAAAGCCATTATTGAAAACACACTTAGTAAAGTAAAGGCCACCTGCATAATGTGTCCGAAATTTGCGTACAGCACAACCGAGCCGCACACTTGATTGTTATAGCGAATTTGACTTACCCGTTATACCGCCGCCCGAACCAATACTATTAGGTATTTCCATGTTCAGTTTTCTCGTTACAGCAATATTGCTGCCCGAACCAGCAATAATAAGTTTATCTGTCTTTTGGTCAGCATGCGCATCAAAAGCGGATTTTTGCGGCATCGAACAGCCCACGCTGATTCCTGCTATAGTTAGTACTAATAAAACCCCAGCAAAAAATTTTTCCATAACAGAGCATCCCTACTATTTTCATAATTCACTAATTCACAACACCTAACGATATTAAGACAATAAGAATTAATTTCACGCATCTATCTTACCATAAATATTACAATTTACCATAAAATGCCAAAGTTCCGCGGAGACGAGGGGACGGTACTAAATTGTCACTTTATAAGATGTCAATTTAATCGAGTAGCCGAGGCATCACTACCCCAAGCCCTCACAGAACCGGACGTGCCCAATTAAGGCATCCGGCTCTTCACAATATCGTTCACATAACATAGCTTTTTTCCTGTACCTAAACGAAAATGTTCACACAGGTGTACGCTCTAGGAAGTGGGAATTTCTTGAGGAACAGGTTGAACTTAATCCAATCAAAGCTTTTCTTTGGCTTCGTCGATTGAGCCATTTAAAAAGAAGACGTTTTGTTTCATCAATAAAATCACTTACGGACTTTTTGTTGTTTGTCACCCCGTAATATCTGCAGTAACCATGTAGTTTCATGTTCAGCATTTTCATAAGTTCTTTTGTTGGCGAATTTCTATTCTTCTTTAACCATTCTTTGACTTTTAACAAGCTAGCTTTGTATTTCTTTTTTCTTGTTTTTCTTTTAACTACAATTTGTCCATTATGCATCGTATCTGTATAATGGGTGAATCCTAGAAAATCAAAGCTCCCTGTATCACCATCATTGTCGTCATCCTTACTTTTTCCTAGATTGATAATTTTAGTTTTCTCTTCTGCTATCTCAAGATTAAATTCTTTTAGACGCACTATTAGTTGTTGGTAAAATTCTTTTGCTTCATTCGCATATTGAAAGCAAAAGACTGCATCATCAGCATATCTTACCATGTATGATGCACCCTCACATTGTCTTCGTATTCTCTTTTCAAACCACAAATCCATTACATAATGTAAATAAATATTGGCAAGTATTGGCGACCCTGGACCACCCTGCGGTACACCTTCAGGTGTTACATAGTTGATACCAGCCTCCATTACTCCAGCCTTCATAAATCTACTAATTAGCCTTTGAATATTAGGATCGGCTATCCGATGCTTTATAAATTTTATCATCCAATCATGGTCTACATGATCAAAGAATCCTTTAATATCTGCATCTACTATGTAGTTAATCTCTGCTCTGTTTACGATCTGATTGAGTACTTTTAGTGCATCATGACAACTTCTCTTGGGTCTGAATCCAAATGAGCATTCAAGAAAGTCCTGTTCATATATGGCATTCAAAATCTTGGCTAACGCCATTTGTACGAGCTTATCTTCATAGGCTGGTAATCCTAGCGGTCTTCTCTTGTCTGTCCCTGGTTTGGGTATATACACCCTTTTTACAGACTGTGGTTTGTAGGCTTGCCTTTTCATCCTAGCTATCAAATCTTTTATATTCTCTTCTAGGTTAGCTTCGTATTCTGCTTTGCTTATTCCGTCAATGCCTACAGCCTTATTCTTATCCATTTGCTTATGACAGGCTTTTATCATTTCTGCGTTGATTAGGTGAGCAAGTGAAGTAAATTGATCCTTCGGTTTTGCTCTAGCTACTTCAGCTATCCTTGCTAGTTTTGTTTCCATACGATTTCTACCTCCGAGTGTAGTATATGTGTCACTTTTAAGGTCTATATTGTGTTACCGCCTTCCCTCTGTAGGCATTACCCTACTTCATCAGTACTATGCAGTAATCTGACTCCCTGCCGTATTCGGCTTCCTAACTTTCTTATCGCTTGTTAGCCTTACTTTCTCTACGTAAAGAACGGGCAGGGTCTCCCAAGTTGATACATCATAACTATGTATAGCATGCCATGGTCTATGACCCCGAAGAGACCGCTATATTCTCGCTTAACGAATATATCAGTATTGCTTTCTGCTCGGTACAATGCATCAGCCCTCTTGATTGGGATTTCGAGGCTCAACTTCCTTCAACTTTCGCTTACGGCCTACTACCTTGCTGTCTACGCTTAACCGCATGGGTTACCCCATACCGTCCAAGACTCGCTATGAATGGTTTGCTAAACCTTGTTCAGTGGGGTTCCCACCCACTATATGATGTACCCTTAGCTTGGCGCACGTACCGTCCCCCTGTCTCCCCCCTGTCACTCCTGCAGGTTGACTTAATGTTTCCAAGTATAAGGGACCTTGTTGATCAGATGCTCCATAATCTGCTTTGCCAAATAATCTGAATCTCCCGTTACTGACCATTGCCCATAATAATGCTGACTGTCGTGAATATCAAGAAATTCATTTTTTCGGGTATCATAACCAACAACACGTATGGTCAAATCCGTTTCTTGTAATAGATCACCGTATAAGTTACTAAAGGTAGATGCTCTAAAATCCGCTATTTGTGCCCCAATAACGATATCAACATTCAATTTTTCCCCAATCCCCTGTAGCACAGAAGCGTTAATTTTTCCTGGTTTATTTCGATTTTTCAATTCAAGTGGCAAGGCCAGTTGAACTTCATCGGCTGGAATCACATCATAAAGAATAATGACCTTGGCTAACGGCATGCGGAATCTAGCTTGCAGCGACTCAGTTATGACCCGTTCGGTATCCTGATCATGAGTATAACTGCTATTAAAAACAGGCAATATGGCAACTCGCAGTGGCTCATAGGCTAGACATGGGGCCGGAGCGATACCGACCATAAAGAAAACGCCCAACAACAGCAGTGCCAGAAACTTTTTCATAACGATTCCTCCCACTTTTACTGCTACTTAAAACATAGACAAATATGTCCATGTCAAGAAAATTCCTTATTCATAGTGCCTGTCCTCGCTTTCTTGCGATTGCTACTAACATTTGATATAGCACTCCAAAGGCGTAAATTCCCGACTAGCCATCGGTACATATATACAAGTGCTTTATTGTGCAACATTGTATATTTCAGCATTAGCAAGGTTAATACTGGCGTTTAAATCTCTATCTATTATTAATCCGCACTCTTCACAAATGTAAGTCCTGTCTGATAGTTTCAAGTCTTTTTTAATACTTCCGCAACACGAGCATGTTTTGCTGGATGGATACCACCTAGCAACTATCCTTAATTCGATACTGTTTAACTTGCATTTGTATTCTAGCTTGGTTTTAAAATAGTGGAAATTTTGTTGCGCTATCGCCTTTGCCAAATGCCTATTCTTCATCATTCCGCTCACATTTAAGTCTTCAATCGTGATATGAGACGGTTTGGTTTTCACTATCTCACTGACGACTTTATTTGTATAATCTTTACGAATACTTGTTAGCTCATAATGAATAGCTTGTACTTTCTTGACTTGTTTGACTATGTTTGCAGAATAAGTAGCAGATTTTTCACCCCTTTCCTTTTTAAATTCATATTTTCTTGATAAGCGTTTCTGCTCACGCTTTAGTTTTTTCTCTAACTTTTTAACTTGATTCGTTTTATTAATATTTTTGAATGGTTTTTCAATATTTGAACATACAGCAAGGTCTTTTATCCCAAGATCAATTCCTGCGCCTTCTGTATAGTCGCCATTAATACTTTTCACTGCTGGAACATCAACCAATACAGATACAAAATATTTACCAGCTTTCGCGGATACAGTACCGCTATTAACCTTTAAATTGGTGGGTATATAGCCTTTTTCTTTAAGCTGTATAAATCCTAAAGTAGGTATCTTGATTTTATGGCGTTCAACCGTCCAGTCAGTATTATTATTTTTAGGAAAATAAGACTTAACATCTTGGTTCTTCTTTTTCTTGAATCTAGGGAATTTACTTTCACCTTTAAAAAATCGCTTAAACGCCTTTTCACCGTTCATTATTGCTTGTTTTACAGCTTTAGAAGATACTGTTTTAACCCATTGATCTTCTGGATTGTTTGGTAAGTACTCGTTATTCAGCCATTTAGAAAAATCCATGCCAGATACGAAACGCTTTTCTGTTTCATAAATCTCTTTGTTATGTGCCAGATAGAAATTATAGATAAACCTGCATACGCCGATGGTTTGATTGATTTTAGATTTCTGCTCTGGCGTGGGGTTGATTTCTGTTTTAAATGCTTTTAGCATAATTTGTTATCTTCTTTCAACTTTTTCTTGTATTTTCTAAGTCCATAAATTCTGCATGAAAACACATGAGTTATACTAATTAAATCCTGTACAAGTTCTTGTGCTGGCGATAGTGTGTCATTATTAACTACAATAAGTTCAACACCAAACGATTTTAAAAACTGTTCAAACCATCCATAACCGAAACGTATAAATCTGTCTTTGTGGGCAATAAAAATTTGTTTTACTTCCCCTTTTTGACACATTACAAGTAATTCATTCCATTTTTTACGATTGTAATTGAGTCCACTACCAATATCCTCAAACACTACATCCACAATAATACCTTTAGCGTTGGCATATTGTTTTAAAAATTCAACTTGATTCTTTAAGTCGTCTTTTTGCCCGCGATTGGATACTCTTGTATAAATTATTGTCTTTCTTTTATTTTTCCCTAACAAGGAATCACCAATATACTCTGAGTATTGAGTATGTGTATAATATCTCCTGTCTGTTGGCGTTCGGAAAGCCTTTAGTATACCATCTTTATCCCATCGTTGGAGCGTCCTTACTGAAATGTTAATCATTTTTGCAAATTCGTTGATTTTATATTGTTTATCCATATCTATATTTTTACTATTTTTAACTACATTTGTCTATATTTTTATTAACTGTTTTCATCCTCCTATTATTATACGTGTCGAGGGGACTTTCTTGAGCCGAACAACCCGGCAATATGTTTAGAAGAATTAGCGTTACTAATAGCAACATTATCTAGCAATATATCATTTTGTTTATCTCCAAACTACTTTAGCTTCTTTTCTTGGCACTGTTCTCTGATATTTAACACTCGGGTAGCCTACGACTAAACATGCAACTACGTCTTGACCCTGATGAAGCTTTAAATATTCTTTCATTTCCTTAGAATGTGCCACTGCTCTTGTAAAAAATCCACTATATAACATTCCTAATCCCTGCGCATATACCATCGTTTCCATATGTGCTGCTGCGATACATGCATTTTGTACGGACTTTGATAACACCAAAATCACAGTTCCCGCATCAAAAAACAAACCATCTTTCCTATTTTCATCATGATAATCCAGATACATCTGCTTCCACATATCCCCGTACCAAGATATATTCAGCTTTTCTTTTTCCTCATCGGAAAGGTTGGCTATTTTATTCAGTTCATCAATTGCCATATTTCGTAGTAGGTCAATATCATCTCTCACAACGCAATAGGATACATTCTGCAGATTCCCTCCTGTTGGAGAATATCTTCCCGCTTCAATAATTTTTTCGATTTTATGAGTTTCCACTTGTTTTTTTGAAAACTGCCGTATTGTTCTTCTGTATTTCAGTTCCCGCAAGTATTGATTTTCATCTAACTCAAATCGGCCCTTCTCATATTCTAAAATGTCTGACATAGGATAATCTTCTAATATAACTGCGTTTTTAGGGCAGACTGCAATACAATGCCCGCACTCAATACATCGTATTTTTTTAGACTTTGCCTTATGACCAATCACTTCTATATCTTTTGTGAAACAATCTTTCGCACATAGTCCACATCCAATACATTTATTTTCATCGATCGTAATCATTTCTATTCTCCTTCGAATATCCGGCGCAGCAGCACTTTCATCTCTTCACGGTTAATTGGCACTGGATTCCCAACAGTAGACCCCTTTAATGAATTATCAACTAATTGATCCATATCATCTTCAAACTGTTGCAATGTAATACCCGCTGCTTCTAAACCAACTGGTATTTGTAATGTCTCTTTTAAACGTATAATAGAGTTAATAAGATCTGCTTTCCCCACTTTACGAGCTAATGTATCTAATTGGATTTTTATTGTCTCATCATGCTCTACATCAAATTGCAAGGCATAGGGCAATACAATCGCATTCAATAACCCATGACCCATATTATACTTACCACCCAAGGCATGAGCAATGCCATGTACCATTCCTAGACCTGAATTAGCAAAAGCAATCCCCGCTAAACATTGATACGAATGTACTTTTTCTCGACTTTCTACGGTTTTCTCATGATAAGACGCAGGTAAGTATTCGAAAATTCCTTCGATTGCCCCTACTGCCAATGCTGTCGTAAATTCATCAGAGTTTTTATTGAGATAACTTTCTACCGCATGAGTCATGGCATCCATGCCTGTTTCGGCGACCAACTCTGCTGGCATGGTCATTGTCAATAAAGGATCAAGGATCGCAATATCAGGAACAAAATATATAGTCTTCAAACCAATTTTCAGCTCTTGCTCTTTAAAAGTAACAACAGCTGACTTGGTTACCTCACTTCCTGTACCAGAGGTCGAAGGAATGGCAATAAACTTTATGCCTCGCCTTTTTGTCGGCAGCTCAATTTGCAAGATATTATCAAATGTGATTTCCGGATATTCGTATAACAGTGTTATTACTTTGGCCGCATCGATCGGAGAACCGCCACCAACAGCCACCACTACATCTGGAGCAAACGCCTGGATCTTTTCTAAGCCATCTAATATAGTCTGTACATCTGGGTTTTTTGCAATACCGGAATAAACAAAAATTTCACATTCATTGACGGAAAAGTATTCTTGAATCTTTGCAATAACACCACTTTTTAACATAGATGATCCACCAGTGGCTATAAAAACACGAGTAGCAGGAATATCCTTTAGAACTTCCAGCGACCCCTTTCCCGTATAGATAGATTGTGCACCTAAAACAAGCTGTTTCAAATCAATACCGCCCTTCATTACTATTGTTAATTATATGTAAGATTCGCCCCCAAAAAGGGTTTTATCTATAGAAAACAGAAAAGATATGGTAAGAAAAAACAAAAGATGATTATAATTAGAAGAATCCTTCTTTTTCACTTTACAGCATGCGCACAAATATGTCTAATATATATTTAATAGTATAGTAATACTTTTAAAGTATCACAGAAGGAGAGAAACACTTTTGGAATTACGTCATTTGAAATATTTCAAAGCCGTAGCTGAAGAATTGCATTTTGGAAAAGCTGCAGCTCGTTTGAATATGGCACAGCCACCATTAAGTCTTCAAATTCGTCAATTAGAAGAAGAAATCGGGGTACCGCTTTTCCAGCGTACAAAAAGGAATGTAGAGTTAACCGATGAAGGAGAAGTTTTTTTAGAAAAAGTGTATCAAATTTTTAATAGCCTAGATGAAGCCGTTGAAAAAGCAAGGATGGTAAATCGTGGTGAAATCGGAGAAATCGTTATTGGTTTCATCGCATCTGCAGCTTATGATATTCTTCCAAACATTATGAAATATTATAAAAAACAATACCCTGCAATACATGTTATTTTAAAACAGTTAACGTCTGAAGAACAAATCAAATGCTTGCAAGAAGGAAGCCTTCATATAGGAATCGTCAGTGAACCTATTGAATGTGAAAAAATAACTCACGAAGTAATTAGATGCGAATCTATGGTTATCGCCATACAAAAAGGACATCCTTTAGCTTCGGGATCATCTGCAATTGACCTTATTGATTTCGCTAATGATCCATTTGTTTTGACAGGGCGAAAGTCAAACCCTAGACATTACGACGGAGTGATTAACTGTTGTTATCAGGTAGGATTCAGCCCAAAAATTGTTCAAGAAACAGAAGAAATGTCTAGTGTATTATCTTTAGTATCTGCAGGAATTGGTGTAGCTTTAGTACCCGCTTCTATGCAATTACTCTTAGCAAATAAAATTGTATATCGTGATATTAAGAATATAGACTATAGAACTACAACAGCTCTTGCATGGGAAAGTAGTAATAAATCACCAATAACACGTGCATTTATTGATTTGATGAAAAAAACAGTCATTCCGATTTTTAATCTATAATTTTCAATTGTATGACTAAACTGTCGAAGTTCCATCGCCAGTTTGGCCAATGCCTGACTGGAAGAGGTAATCTCCTCCATAGATGCGGATTGCTCTTCCGTTGCCGCTGATACTGTTTGTGCTTGTCCGGATGCATTGACAACTTCGGCTCCCAGCTTAACTTCCCGGGTGCCATCAGACATGGCTACCACCGCTTTTACCGCTTTTTCTACCGACTGATTGCCTTCCTGGGCTTTATAGAATTAGGGTTAATCAAATAGAAAACAGCTGTCTCGGTTGAGACAGCTGTTTTTTATTTACTCTTCATTGATTATTCTATGTTTTATCGGCAGCTTTAGTGTAAAAGTTGCCCCATTGCCAGGAAGACTCTCTACTAAAATCTCGCCATTATGGCGGTTAACAATAATATCATAGGAAATACTTAGCCCCATACCGGTTCCCTGCCCGACTGCTTTGGTGGTGAAAAAAGGATTAAAAATACTATTCAAATCCTCCGGATTAATTCCTGCGCCATTATCCCGCACTTCACAATAGACAAACTCATCCTCAGCCCATGTCGATACAGTAATGATGCCCTGCTGGTCTGAGCAGGCTGCCTTTATCGCATGTGCGGCATTAACAATGATGTTGAGTAAAACCTGGTTAATCTCATCCCCCACTGCTTCAATCGGCGGAATGTCTTCGCGCTGCTGCTCAACCTTAATATCAGGCTTCAGTTCATTCTGCGCCATCACGAGCGCACTATTAAGGCCTGCCAGCAAATCATACTGCTCAAATTCACGCCGATGATTCATATGTGAATATAACCTCATCCCTTTAACAATCTTGGCCATACGGGTTAGACCATCGAGCGTCTCTCGAAATAGCCCTGGCAAGTCGCCAAAAATAAAGACCAACTCCTGTTTCTGTTCTGCAGTAAGAGCCTGATGATTTTCCTGTACATCTGCTAATTCTTGATATTGGCTAAGTATGTTATTGAGGAAAGCAAAGTACTCCTCCAACATTTCTACGTTACTGATAACAAACCCCAAGGGGTTATTGATTTCGTGTGCTACACCGGCCGCCAGTTGGCCGATTCCAGCTAGTTTTTCCTGTTGAATCAGCTTGTTCTGCGTATGTTTAAGCGTTGTTAAAGCCCGCGTCAGCTCCTTATTTTTTATCGTTAATTCTTCTTTCGAGCGTTTTAGGATTCTTTCAATCTCTTTTCTGGCCGCTATTTCATGTTTACCTTTTTGATTGATTTGCTGCAATTTATAGACCGTAAAAGCCATTATTGAAAACACACTTAGTAAAGTAAAGGCCACCTGCATAATGTGTCCGAAATTTGCGTACAACACAACCGAGCCGCACACTTGATTGTTATAGCGAATTTCGGCTGACTTACGAATGGAAAATACCGAAGGCGGTGCCAGTGTTTCACGATGCCACAAATGACCACCGTCATCATAAACTTCTATAGTCTCTACACCATCAACGCTTTCTAAATCAGCAAAAGTCTCAATAAACTTTTCCACGCTTAGCAGCCAATACTCCGGGTTTTCTTGAATGGCCTGCTTAAATTTAACAGCATACCTTTGCGCGTAAAAGGCAACTCTTTCACTCCGGTCACCATACTCCAGGAAAAAATAAGTAACGGGTGTGGCCATCGCTAAGATTAGTATGGCAAAAACCAGCAGCATGTCTGTAAAAAGGATATATTTTCTCCAAGGAAGCATCGCCTTCATCCTCACTTACCTAAAGGAATACATTTATTTTCGATAATTATCTCTCTACCTGGCTGCGAAAAAGCAAACTCGACAAAAGCCTGTATTGCAGGATCAAGCGGTTCTTTATACACATAATTTAGATCTTTAAACAGAGCATAGCTGCCATCCAGTACCGTTTGCTCAGAGGGCATTATCCCTTCAACTTTCAGCACCTTCATGCCTTGTACATCCCCTGACATATTGATAAAGCCTATCGCACTAGGCGTCTGTTTAAGCGCTTGTTCCTGTGCCTGCTGATTATAAAATAACCGCCAGCGATTTTCTTGTAAAGCTTCCAGTAATACCTCTTTAAACCCCGGGATTTTCTGCATTAGTACTTCATTGGTGCTGTCCTTTTCATACATCATAAACACCGTAATTGTTTCACCATTCGACCAGGTGCTTTTTTCACCCCGATAAATTTTCACTAAATCCTCATAACTAACATTATCATCCGGCACAGCTGCGCCCGCTGCAACAACCAGACCAGACCGGGCATAGGGAAGTTCCTTTAGTCCATTTTTTCTTTCTTCTTCAGTAAGTGATCTTGAAGTAAGCCCTAAGTTAATACTCCCGTTTGCCACACCCGTTATACCGCCGCCCGAACCAATACTATTAGGTATTTCCATGTTCAGTTTTCGTTCAACGCAAAAAGTAGCCGCCAGTTTTCTCGTTACAGCAATATTGCTGCCCGAACCAGCAATAATAAGTTTATCT
>CAXYVG010000020.1:0-48723 GCA_964292325.1 uncultured bacterium
AATCAACAGCATGCACCACAAGGACAACGTCCAGCATATAATAATCAACAGCATGCACCACAAGGACAACGTCCAGCATATAATAATCAACAAAATGCACCACAAGGACAACGTCCAGCATATAACAATCAACAAAATGCACCACAAGGACAACGTCCAGCGTATAACAATCAACAGCATGCACCACAGGGACAACGTCCAGCATATAATAATCAGGCACCGCGTGCAAATGCGGGATCTCCGGGGTCTGCAAATCAAAATAGATCAGCAGCTCCTGCCAATAAGTTTGCTCAAAATACCAATCGTCCACCTGCCAATAATAATGGCTTTAGAAATCAAGGAGCAGGCAACTATAATCGCAAACCACAACAACACCAAAATCGTAATAATCAATTTCGTCCTGCTCCAGCTCCTAAAGTAGAAATACCAAAACCTAAAAATATTAAACTTGGTGAATCTACTCCAGTAAAAGAATTAGCAAGCAAACTGAGCATGCAAGTTGGCGAAGTAATCAAAAAATTAATGATGCTTGGTGTCATGGCTACTATTAATCAGGATCTTGATTTTGATACTGCTTCCTTACTTGCAACCGAATTTGGTGTTGAAGTACAAGAATTGCCACCAGAAGAAGATCCTACGGAAATTGCAGAAATCGAAGATGATCCTGCAAGCCTTGTTCTTAGACCGCCAGTAGTAACCGTAATGGGACACGTAGATCATGGTAAAACATCTTTATTAGATTCTATTCGACAAACGCATGTAACATCACAAGAAGCTGGTGGAATAACCCAGCATATTGGTGCCTATAACGTAACTTGTCAGGGTAAAAAGATTGTTTTCCTTGATACTCCTGGTCATGAAGCATTTACAGCGATGCGAGCACGTGGTGCGCAAGTCACTGATATCGCAATTTTAGTTGTAGCTGCCGATGATGGTGTAATGCCACAGACAATTGAAGCCATTAATCATGCGAAATCTGCGAATGTACCAATTATTGTTGCTATTAATAAAATGGATCGCCCAGGTGCCAATCCTGATCGTGTAAAACAACAATTATCGGATCATGGTCTTGTTGCTGAAGATTGGGGTGGCGATGCCATCATGGTACCTGTTTCGGCCCACAAGAAAACAGGCATCACTGATTTATTAGAAATGATTGTATTAGTTGCTGAAATGCAAGAAATTAAAGCCAATCCGAATCGGCATGCATTTGGGACTATTATTGAAGCCAAACTAGATAAAGGTCGTGGCCCCGTTGCAACGGTCTTAGTACAAAAAGGAACACTGCGTATTGGCGACTCCATCATTGCAGGTATTGCCTATGGTAAGGTTCGTGCTATGATCAATGATCGCGGCGAAAAAGTAAAAAAAGCAGGTCCATCGACTCCAGTCGAAGTACTAGGTTTAGCTGATGTACCGGAAGCAGGCGACGATCTTGTTGCCGTAGATGAAAAAATAGCAAGAGCCGTAGCGGAAAAACGGATTGCGAAGAGACGTACCGATGAATTAATGCAATCACAAAAAGTTTCATTAGACGACTTATTTAAGCAAATCCAAGATGGTAATATCAAGGATCTTAACATTGTCATTAAGGCAGATGTACAAGGCTCTGTTGAAGCGTTACGTCAATCACTGCTTGCTTTAAACACTGGCAATGAAGAAGTACGAGTCAACATTGTGCATGCTGGTGTTGGTACGATTAATGAATCTGATGTTATGCTTGCCTCTGCAGCCAATGCGCTGGTGATTGGTTTTAATGTTCGCCCTGATGCCAATGCTCGTAAAGCTGCAACTGCAGAAAAAGTAGACCTTCGAATGTATCGGATTATTTATGAAGCATTGAATGATGTAGAAGCTGCTATGACAGGAATGCTGGCACCTACATTTGAAGAAAACATACAAGGTCGCGTAGAAATACGTCAAATCTTTACCATTTCTAAAGTCCTTATTGCTGGAGCATATGTATTAGAAGGTAAAATTTTAAATTCTTCCCAAGTTCGTGTTATACGTGATGGTATTGTGCTACATGAAGGTCCTCTTGAATCATTACGGCGTTTCAAAGATGACGTAAAAGAAGTAGCTGCTGGCTATGAATGTGGTGTCACAATTGATAATTTCCGAGATCTTAAAGAAGGCGATATCTTAGAAGCATTTACTATGGAAGAAATAAAACCTAAGGGTTAAAAAAGAAGGTCAGATATATATGGGGCAACTGCGAGTTGAAAAAGTACAAGAATTAATTAAACAAGAAATTAGTAAAATTATTCTATCTGAGATTAAAGACCCCAGAGTCGGTTTTGTTACTGTAACGCAAGTAGAAGTGACTGGTGATTTGCTCAGTGCGAAAATTTATGTTAGTTTAATGGGCAGTGATGAAGAAAAAGCAGATACCTGGAAAGGACTACAAAGTTCTTTAGGCTATATGCGTGCTGAAATAGGTAAAAGGATTCGCATGCGACTTACCCCAACGTTATCCTTACATCTAGATGATTCATTGAATTATAGCGCCCATATCCAAGAGTTATTGCTTAAAATCAAAGAGGAAGAGAGTAAACAATAAACTATGGATTTTTCACTGCAACAAACAGCTACACTTATACAAAATAGTAATGTAATCATTCTCACCGCTCATGTCCAGCCTGATGGAGACTGTTTAGGCTCTATGCTCGCTCTTCATCACTATCTTCTAGCACTTGGCAAAGATGTGAGCATGGTACTAGACGATGATATACCAGTTCTCTATAAATTTCTCCCAGGTCAGGAAATGATTAACAAACCAGCAGCCAAAGTACTCAATGCTGATTTATTAATTATTCTTGATGCGAGTGATTTGGAACGGATTGGTCACGTGAAAGAGCATGTTAATGCTCCGATTTTAAATATTGATCATCATCTTTCTAATACAAAATTTGCAGATTATTGGTATATTGATACACAGTCAGCTGCAACAGGTGAAATTATTTTGCAACTTCTAACACTGTTAGATGCAAAGATTACTGCTGATATGGCAACCTGTTTATATACCGCGATTGCTACTGACTGTGGTTTCTTTCGCTATGCAAATACCTCAGTGCAGACCATGCGCTCTGCCGCTGATCTAATGGAATATGGTGCAAAGCCATATATTATTTCTGAATATATGGAAACCAAATCGTTTGATAGCATTTTGACCTTAGGAAAAGTATTAGAAACTTTGGAGCTTCATTATCATGGTAAAATTGCTACCATAACCATCTTGCCCAATACATTAAGTAATCTTGATAGTTCCGAAGGATTTATTAATTACCCACGAATGATTGACGGCGTAGAGATTGCGATCATGTTTAAAGTTATGAATGATGGCATGATTCGAATTAGCTTCCGCTCCAAAACAGTAGATGTTAGTAAATTAGCATTATCTTTCGGTGGTGGCGGACATGCTCGGGCTGCTGGTTGCGCCATTATGGGTGTAATTGAAGACGTTACAACCGAGGTGCTTCATACGGCAATCAAACACCTTAGTGAGAAAATATCATGATTGGTGGGTTAATTAATATTATAAAACCACCAGGTATGACCTCTCATGATGTAGTTTCCTTTATTCGCCGAACCTATCAGCTCAAACGTGTAGGTCATGCTGGTACATTAGATCCAGCAGCGGCAGGCATATTACCAGTAGCGATCGGACAATCTACACGACTACTTGAATATATGACGGATACAGATAAAAGTTATCGTGTAGAACTTACGATTGGTTATGAAACCGATACTGGTGATGATACAGGTATCGTTACAAATGTTGTAGATTGCAGCATGCCTACTACCGTAGAATTAGAGAAAGTATTATCCTCTTTTCTTGGTACGATTGAACAAATTCCGCCCATGTATTCTGCTATCAAAGTACAAGGGAAAAAATTATATGAACTAGCACGAGCTGGTGTTACCATCGAAAGAAAATCTAGAACAATCCAGATTACCAATATTACGTTGCTAAAACGAGACTCAAAAAAAATATTGTTTGATGTAACATGTTCAAAGGGGACATATATTCGTTCCCTCTGTACTGATATTGGAAAAAAGATAAATTGTCCTGTTGTGATGTCTTTTTTAGTGCGCACACGAGTAGGAACATTTTCCCTGGACCAAGCGGTTACGTTAGAAGAAATAGCAGAGAATCCCAAGCATGCTCTTTTATCAACAGATTTTGCCTTAGACTATATACCAAAGGTGATACTGTCTAAAGAAATTGCAACTGCATTTCAGCATGGTCAAATCATTCCAACTAGTGCGGTTGATGTATCTGGTCAAGTATTGTTCAGAATCTATAATCATCAACATGATTTTATTGGTATTGGACAAAAAAGACCTGGTATTGCAGCGATTACGCCAGTAAAAGTATTGACATCAGGACAGTAAATGATAAGTATTGTAATTTGTGTGGTGTAAAATATGGAAATCGTAACTCAATTGACAGCTTTAAATGTTAAATATCCTGGAATTACAATGGCCTTGGGTACCTTTGATGGTATACATCTTGGTCATCAACAAATTATTTCACAAGCTGTGGATTTAGCTCGTCAAATCAATGGCACTAGCGTAGTATTTACGTTCAGTAATCATCCCTTATCAATCGTTGCACCAGAGCGCCAGCCATTGCAATTAGTCACCCAAGAAGATAAGGCTGAACTAATTGCTGAGCTAGGTGTCGATATTTTGCTGACCATTCCTTTTACTCCCGAATTTTTACAACTTTCGGCAACTGATTTTATTCGGCTACTTTTGGAAAATTTAAGTCCTAAGCACATTGTAGTGGGGCCAAACTACTACTTTGGCTACAATCGTAGTGGTACACCAGAGATGTTGCAACAAGCAGGTAAAAAGAATGGATTTGATGTAAACATACATCCAATCGTCTATCTAAAAAATACGATTGTTAGTAGTACACTAATACGCAAAATGATTAGTGCTGGTAAGGTTGAGCAAGCATCTTTTCTGCTCGGGAGACAATTTAAAATCAAAGGCCTTGTTATTCATGGAGAGAAACGTGGTCGAACATTAGGTTATCCAACCATTAATCTAGAAATCTCTAATGAACTAGTATTACCTGCTAATGGTGTATACGCAGTAACAATAGATATTGGCCGTATACAGTATAACGGCATTGCCAATATTGGTACAAATCCAACTTTTAATGGTATACAACGTCATCTAGAAGCCCATATTTTAGATTTTGCTGGTGACTTGTACGGAACAACCGTTACAGTAACCTTCTTGCAACACATTCGTGAGCAACAGAAATTTTCAAGTGCCGATGAATTGAAAATGCAAATTGGTCAAGATATTAAAGCAGCAAAACATTATTATACGAAATAAATATAAAATATAAAGCCAACACTGTTTACAAGGTATACGCTTTATGATAAAGTATATCTTGTTGATGACGCGCTATGATTGTGTCATCATAGATAACCATAGCGAGGATGTTCGATTCTCCAACGATTATCTTGGCTAGTGGGGATATATAATGAGGAGGGTACTATTATGTTAACAACAGAATTAAAACAATCTTTAATTGAACAGTATCGATTACATGAGGCTGATACTGGATCACCAGAAGTACAAATTGCTATTTTAACTGAACGCATCAATTATTTGACTGGTCATTTAAAAGAGCATAAAAAAGATCATCATTCCAGACGTGGTCTTTTGAAAATGGTTGGTCAACGTAGAAATTTATTAAATTATTTACGTAATAATGATATAGAGCGTTACCGTACTATTCTTGAAAAACTTAACTTGAGAAAGTAAGAATCTTTTTCAACTATCTAAGAAAGGGACTAAGGCTTTTGCCCGCGTCAAGGACTTGGCACAAGCCAAGTCCTTTCTTACTATATATAAAACACTAAGATTTTTACAGGCCGACTAACGATATAGATATAATTTACTTAGTATGTCATATATCCATCAACATAAATTGGCATTCGATGCTAGCTCCATCAAAAGAACACATTTGTGTTATTTTGATGATCACAGCAATTATTTCCTTATTTATTGTTATTATATTTTATAAATTAGCTAATAATAAAGGAAATACTAAAAAAAATGTCGAAGATTTAACTTTGATAATAGCACAGAGATACATAGGAGGAAGATCATACATGCATACATTCCAAATGCAATTAGGCAATAGAACACTGATTATAGAATCAGGTAAAATGGCTAAACAAGCAGGTGGGGCCGTATTAGTTAGATATGGCGATACAGCTGTACTTGTCACTGCTACAGCATCTGCTGAGCCACGAGAAGGAATGGATTTTTTCCCATTAACCGTTGATTATGAAGAAAAACTCTATTCTGTAGGTAAAATTCCGGGAGGGTTTATTAAGCGTGAAGGACGTCCAAGTGAATCTTCCATTCTCGCTAGTCGTCTGATTGATAGACCGATTCGTCCATTATTTGCTAGTGGATTTCGTAATGATGTACAAGTCGTGGCAACGGTATTATCTGTCGATCAAGACAATCCACCAGAAATCCCAGCAATGATTGGTGCATCCTGTGCACTGTCGATTTCAGATATTCCATTTAATGGTCCAATGGGTGGGGTACGAGTTGGTATTATTGATGGCCAATTGATTATCAATCCAACCGTTGAACAGCAAAAACTTAGCGAACTTAACTTAGTCGTAGCTGGTACCAAAGATGCTGTATTGATGGTAGAAGCTGCTGCAAATGAGTTATCAGAAGATATTATATTAAAGGCTATTAATTTTGGTCATGATGCCATTCGTGAAATTGTTGCTTTTCAAGAAACAATGATTGCTGAAATTGGCAAACCAAAACGTGAAATTAATTTTTACGAAATACCCGGTGATATCAATGCTGCTGTACGTAGCTATGCGACAGATAGTTTAACTGCTGCCGTTACTAATCCTGATAAACAATCAAGAGAAAGTAATCTAAAAAAAGTTAAAAAACAAATTAGTGAACATTTTGCTACTATCTATCCTGATAGTAATAAAGATGTACAAAATATGGTTCAAAAACTCCTTAAAGAAATCGTGCGCAAAATGATAACCGTAGATAAAATACGCCCCGACGGTCGTGGCTTAGAAGAAGTACGGCCTATTACCTGTGAAGTCGGTTTATTGGCTCGTACACATGGTTCGGCATTATTTACTCGTGGACAAACTCAAGCACTGACAATCACTACGCTAGGTGCAATGGGTGATGAGCAAATTCTTGATGGTCTAGGTGTAGAAGAATCAAAACGTTATATGCATCACTATAATTTCCCATCATTCAGTGTTGGCGAAACAAGACCATCTCGCGGTCCTGGACGCAGAGAGATTGGTCATGGCGCATTAGCAGAAAAAGCATTAGTACCAGTTATTCCAAATGAAGTAGAATTTCCTTACACCATTCGCTTAGTATCTGAAATTTTAGAATCAAATGGTTCTAGTTCAATGGCTAGTGTTTGCGGTAGTACCTTATCTCTGCTTGATGCTGGTGTTCCTATTAAACGTCCAGTCTCAGGTGTTGCTATGGGACTTGTAAAAGATGGAGACCATTATACAATACTAACAGATATCCAAGGTATGGAAGATGCTTTAGGCGATATGGACTTTAAAGTAGCTGGTACAACGGATGGTATTACTGCCATTCAGATGGATATAAAAATTGCTGGTATAACCAGAGAAATTTTAACATCCGCCCTGGCACAAGCGAAACGTGGTCGTATGCATATCATGGGTAAAATTATGGACGTTATTAGTCAACCACGAGCTGAATTATCAGCATTTGCTCCTCGTATTATCACAATGTCCATTCATCCAGATAAAATTCGCGATGTAATTGGACCTGGTGGTAAAACAATTAAAAAGATCATTGAAGAAACTGGTGTAAAAATCGACATTCAAGATGATGGTAAAGTATTTATTGCTGCCATTGATATGGAAGCAGGACAAAAAGCGGTAACGATCATTGATACATTGGTCCGAGATGTTGAGCTTGGCTCTACCTATACAGGTAAAGTTACTCGGATTATGAACTTTGGTGCTTTTGTCGAAATTTTGCCTGGTAAAGAAGGTCTTGTTCATATCTCTCAATTAGCTCTTGAGCGTGTAGAAAAAGTTGAAGATATTGTAAAAGTCGGTGACGAAATTATCGTAAAAGTAACCGAAATTGATCGTCAAGGACGAGTGAATCTTTCTCGAAAAGAGCTATTAGCTGCTGAAGCTGCGAATAAATAACCATATTATGTTCATGATTAAAGCATAGACCGTACGGTTTATGCTTTTTTTTCATAAAAACCTCCTCAAAGTCATACAGTAATAGAAAGAAATGTATGACTTTGAGGTGATTCATTTTGATCCCATTATTTGTTACTCGAATTAGGCAATGGTATATTTTTTTTGCTACTGGTGTGTTTTTAGCAATCGCAATGCTATCTGGTGTATTGCAACCTATTTTGGAAAATGAACAATTACCGAGTAAACCCCAACCAATTTTTCATGGTAATGTATCCCAACCTAAAGTTGCCTTTGCTTGCAATATATTTTGGGGTGAAGAGTTCTTGCCCGATATGCTAAATACTCTTGATACGAATCACATCAAAATAACTTTTTTTATTGGTGGAAGCTGGGGAAAGCGTTTTCCTGACCTAGTGACAGAACTAGCAAAACGTGGACATGAGTTAGGTAATCATACATACAGTCATCCACATCCCAATACGCTAACAAAAGAGCAAAATAAAGATCAAATACTTCGTGCTGAACAATTGATCATGGAAAGATCACAAATTCATACGCATTTATATGCTCCCCCGTATGGCGAATATAATGATACTGTTTTAGCAGCAGCCAATGAGCTTGGTTATACAACAATCATGTGGAGTGTAGATACAATTGATTGGAAACGTCCTCCAGCTGAAATCATTATCAATCGAGTGATGAAAAAAGTCAATAATGGTTCCATTATTCTAATGCATCCTACCGAACCTACGGCTAAAGCATTACCTGAGCTAATTCAACAACTCAAAGACAAAGGATATACAATAACAACAGTAAGTGATATACTTAATTAGAAAAACAGACATACTTATGTCTGTTTTTCTATTGATAAATACTTTGATCTATGATATCATATTTACATAACTTTGATCATTTTTTAATGAATACTAGTTAAAAAGCATCTTTATATCAGGAGGTTGATACATGAATTTCTATAAATCATCTATAATATGGATCATTATTGTTTCCATAACATTTACATTCATTTTGTCACCTATACCTGCCTATGCTTCTAACATTACTGATATACTATCGCAAAGCAGTAGTAGTAATAAGATAAGTAATAGCAGCGTATCTACCGGCAGCAATATCGTGGATCTATTATTAGGGATGTTGCTTGGTAAATTTGTAGGCACTTCACAGAGTACAAAGCAAGGGATATTCGAAAATAAAAACTCTGCAGTTGGAGTAAATCAAGGCACCAATAAAGAGCTTATCGGTTTTTATGCTGAATGGTGGGCAACAGACACTTCATCCTTTAGTTCATTAAGTAAAAATACCGATACCATAAAAACAATTGCTCCTTTTTGGGCTACTTTAGATGAGAATGGTATGGTCAATGACCGTGGTGGTAATGATCATGCTTCCGTACTTTCATTTGCCCATCAAAACAATGTCTCTGTGTTATTAATGGTCAATAATGCCAAACAAGAAGGGCAAGGGAATACTCCAATCCATACCATTTTGAGTACTCCAGCACTACGTACAAAAGCCATTAATAATCTAGAAACTTATATCAAAAAATATAATTTGGATGGTATCAATATTGATTTTGAAATGGTAGATTCCAGTGATAAAGATAATTTATCCGCTTTTATGCAGGAGCTTTCGCTTCGTCTTAAGCCGCAAGGATATATTATTTCTATTGATGTTTTCCCTAAACAAAATGAGTCAAATGATGTATCCATTGCCTATGACTATGCTCAATTAGCCAACTATGCCGATAAAATTATCATCATGACATATGACAATCATGGTAGTTGGAGTGATGCTGGTCCGATTGCCGACATTAATTGGGTAGAAAAAAATCTTAAATATGCATTACAATTTATACCCAAGAATAAACTTTTTCTTGGTATTGCAGCATATGGTTATGACTGGTCTAGTAAAGGAGTAGAAAGTTTAGAATATACTCCCATTATGAAGCTTAGCCAACAGTTTAATAGTCCTATTTTGTGGGACGAGTCTGCTAAATCTCCTCATTTTTCGTATACTGGTTCGGATGGTATTAGCCATCAAGTTTGGTATGAAAATAAAGAAAGTTTACAATATAAGCTTGATTTAGTTACTAAATATGATATTGCTGGTGCTGCCCTTTGGAAACTAGGGGAGGAAGATCCTGGTTATTGGGACGTATTTAAAAACTATTTTTCTAAAAAATAAGAAATCTCTATGGCACTAAGGAAATGGTAGCGATATGCTTACTCTGCCGCGGATGGGCTATAAGGGGTTCGCTTGCGTCCTTCGTAAAGCCACTCACCCCTTATAACCCATCCACGGCGATTGCCATTAAGAACAAGGTACCGGTTCTCTCGTCTACTCTAGCCCAGGTATAACGATTGCCAGTAAGAAGATTTAGTGATATCTATATATCGAAATCTAACATCCTATGTAAAAACTTTTCCATGGAGGTATTACGTGTATAAAAAGAAACTTTTGTCACAAATGATTTTAATTTTAATGGTATTGACTCTATTGATTCCTGCTCCGGTGATTCATGCCGCATCACCAGTCGATAACGTCTTGACAACGCTAGCGTCATCGACTGTTGCTGGTCAAGATAGTGCGACTCACGGGACTGGCATACTCGAAAAGCTATTTGGCTTTCTCTTTGAGAAAGTTCTTGGACCAGTCTTAAATATTTTTAATAGCAAATCTACTAGTAATTTATCTACAAGTAGTTCTACGACAGGAATATCGCTACCGTCAACAAATAATTCGACTCCAATTGTCGGAAGTGGGACATTAAAAGGGAAAACGATAGTCGTTGATCCTGGACATGGTGGTAGTAATCCTGGCGCCGTTGCGAATAATACGCGAGAATCGGATAATAATCTGGCTGTTAGTTTAAAACTTAGAGATAAATTAGTACAAGCTGGAGCTAACGTAATCATGACGCGAGATACAGACCGCACGGTTGCGCCTGAAGGTAGTTCGTTAGGTGCAGAATTAGAGGCAAGAATTAAGCTGGCGGAAACAAATCACGCCGATATTTTCGTTAGTATTCACTCTAATGAAAATCCTACAGCAAGCATTGCAGGAGCTATGACATTCTATCCAACTGGTAAATCATCCGCACTCGCTGTAGCTGTTGAAAAAGGCCTAATCGCAGAAACAAATGCAAATGATAAAGGAACTTCTCCTGCGACTTTTTATGTGCTTCGTAACAATTCAGTACCCAGTACATTAGTTGAAATGGGTTTTGTTTCTAATCCAGAAGAATCTGCCTTACTCCATTCTGATGCATATCGCACCAAAATTGCACAAGGTATTTTTAACGGGATTGTACAATATTTTAACTAGATCATTATCCTGCTTGGCTTATCATGAAGATTATCATGAGCCAAGCAGGATTTCTTATATATCAACAGAACGTATATAAAGTGCTAAGAAAATGACAGATGTATTGCTAGTCTGCTGTGGATCGGGTATCCACGATGATTGCTATGAAGAAATTTTCGTAATATATATATTGAAACAAAAGGAGATTCATATGTATTGTAAATCTGTATTACCTAATGGTCTGAGAATCGTCTCAGAAGCCATTCCTTATGTAAAATCTGTTACTCTTGGAATATGGATCGGTACTGGTTCAAGATTTGAACAAGAGTATAACCACGGTATTTCTCATTTTATTGAACATATGGTCTTTAAAGGCACTCATAATCGATCTGCGAAAGATATTGCCGAAGCGGTAGATTCGGTTGGTGGACAATTAAATGCTTTTACTGGTAAAGAATACACTTGTTATTATATTAAAGTCCTTGATACTCATTTAGAGCTAGCGATTGATATACTAAGTGATATGTTATTGTCTTCTAAATTTGATGGGGAAGATATAAAACGCGAACGCGAAGTAGTATTAGAAGAAATTCATATGTATGAAGATACACCAGATGAATTAGTGCATGATATCCATCTTAATAATATCTGGGCTGGACATCCTCTCGGGCGTAATATCTTAGGTACTACATCATCCGTTGAAAAATTCAATCCAAGTCTCATCGATCAATATTATCAACAATTCTATACTCCAGATAATATTGTACTTGCTGCCGCTGGTAATTTGACTCATGAACGACTTGAAGAACTGACAGAACGTTATTGGGGAAAGCTAACCGGAATGAAACAGAAGGTAGCACCCAATATCCCAAATCTCATACCAGCACATACCATCCGAACAAAAACAATGGAACAAGTACACCTTTGTCTTGGAACGAAAAGTGTGCCCCAATCATCACCCGATATTTATACTCTTCACATCTTGAATAATATATTAGGTGGAGGAATTAGCTCACGTTTATTTCAATCGATTCGAGAAGAAAAAGGTCTAGCTTACGCCATCTATTCTTATCAATCAAATTATAGTGATGCTGGATTATTTACAATTTATGCTGGAACAAGGCCGAATAATGCGGGGCAGGTCATGGAATTAATTTGGAAAAACATCACAGAACTCAAAGCTAACGGAATTACCCCAAGTGAACTTACCAAAACCAAAGAGCAATTAAAAGGTGGATTACTTCTTGGACTAGAGAGTTCTAGTAGCCGCATGTCTAGAATTGGTAAAATGGAACTTATGTTAGGTAAATATGTTACTCTTGATGAAGTGGTCACTAAGATTGATAACGTTTCACTAGAAGCCCTGCAACAAATGTTGCAGTCATTATTTAATCCGGAAACCTTATGCTTTACCGCATTAGGTCCCATCACAGAGGAGATAGCCAATGAGATTAAGAGGTTTTGAATTTATTACAAGCTATAAAAATAGCGATTTATTATTACCAATTCGGAAAACGCAGTATAGTGCTGGCTATGATATTGCAGCTGCCGAAAGCATTACCTTACTACCATCTACCACTACTTTGATCCCTACAGGGCTAAAAGCTTATATGCTTCATGATGAATATTTGGGTATACACATTCGCTCTGGCTTATCAATAAAAAATAATCTCAGTCTTATCAATAGCCAAGGCATTATTGATGCTGATTACTACAATAATACTGATAATGAGGGACATATCATGATTGCCATTTATAATCGTAATATGCAAGAGATATTGATTCATAAAGGCACTCGTATTGCACAAGGAATATTTTATAAGTACTTACTTACAGATACTGACGAAAGCACTCCGTTTGCAACTAGAATAGGGGGCTTTGGTAGTACAGATCGAGAAAAGTAACATATATTTTATAAAGGCAGCATATTGATAAAGTATATAAACCTGATTGCATATTTAACTCATTCTTCCATCATAAAAGCTAGAAGAAATATGGAGGTTTGTCATGTATGCCTGGATAGTACTATGTTTGGTACTGATCATCCTGGCTTTGTCAGTATGGCAACGCGCAAAATATTTTCGTGAAACAGTACCTCAAAATAAGCTGAAAGCTTCACCATTATCACTAGCCATTCAAGAATTAATTGCAATCGCTGGGAGCATTTATTTATCATTAATTATGTTAGTATCCTTTTTAAAATTAAATATACCTGAAACCATAAGAATTTTTGATTTGGTAATTGATCCACTAGCCTTTACAGCCATTAGTTTAGCAATTATACAACCTTTATTCTTATGTCTTTTTAATTTAATGAGAAAGCAACTTTATTTTTAATTTCAATAAGAAGATAAAGAGGTGCATATCATGCGGTTAAGCGATTTATCAGGTAAAGAAGTGATTAATTTAAGCGATGGATCCCGTTTAGGGCTGATTGAACAATGTGAACTGATATTCGATTACAAATCCGGATGTATCGATACGATACTAGTTCCAAATCGAAACAGTATGTTTAGTTTTTTTAATGAAAGCCGTCCTATAACGATTCCGTGGCAGGCAATCAAACGGATTGGTGATGAAGTCATTATTGTAGATTTGCATCATAATGATAAACGCTACCATCATCTGTGTTATGACAGAAAAGAAAGTACATATTAATCATAATCATTGGATAACCTAACATTTAAATGCACAATATGCATTTAAATGTTAGGAGGATTCAAGAATATGGAAAACAATAAAACCGTTTGCGCTTCAGCGCAAGCTAATACAAACCAATTGGTCAACAGTTATACTGCAGCCAATTCTAGTACTCTACAAACTTCATCAAGCAATACACAACAACTCCCTCAGACAATTATTGGCGTATTTTCCTCTAGATCTAGTGCTGAAAATGCAGTATCAACTTTGCGTAAACAAGGCTTTACGAATGAAGAAATTAATATCATCTCAAAAAAACAAGGACACCAACAATCAGGTGAAAACACCGATGATGATATTATGGATGGAACATTAACAGGTGGCACATTAGGTGGAATTGGTGGCTTACTATTAGGTGCAGGAGCATTAATGATTCCAGGTATAGGTCCTATTGTTGCTGCTGGTCCAATTGCAGCTGCTATTGGAGGAGCCATTGCAGGCGGCATTACAGGGGGACTGATCGATTGGGGGATTCCTGCTGAGGAAAGCCATCACTATGAGCAAGAAGTAATTCAAGGCAGTATTCTAGCCATTATTCGCACTGATGCTACGAAAGTGAATTCAGGTGCACAAATTTTACGCCAAAATGGTGCGAAAGAAGTTAAAAATCATAGTAAATAATCTGATTAAAACTATTGACACTTCTATAATCCGTATTATAGAATGTATACAATATATAAAAGTTAATATACTTCATCCTAATTAGGATGAAATAGAGGCGCAGACAAGAAAAGTACTTTCAAGAAGAGTGGTGTCGATGATCTGAAAGAAAAGGGTTGCCTGCCGAAGCATAAAAGATACCATGTCTTCTATGTTGGTCTTGCATCGAATAGCTGTAAGACTGTCACTAATTTTTTTTTAGTGGAGTGCTATCTCATCTAAGACGTGGAAAAATATTGTTTATCCAAGTTTATTTTTCTATTTTTCTTAGATCTGTCTGAAAAATTCTAGACAGCCGGTGAGATTACAACTCATCGGCTGTTTTTTCCATGATTAACATTTAGCATTTTTACTGAATATATTACGAATAATAGGGGGTGTGTATAATGATTAAAGTCATCGTATGTGGAGCATATGGGAAAATGGGTCGTGAAGTACTAAAGGCCGTACATAATGATACACAACTAAGTCTGGTAGGAGCTGTAGATGTAAAATCTGATTTTACTGATGTTGGTGATTTAATAGGTACAGCAAAAACAGGAGTTATTGTCGGTAACGATTTACAGACTGTAATCAATGAGACAAAACCACAGGTTATGGTTGATTTTACTAGACCAGAAGTGGTAATGAACAATATCCGCGTTGCCATTAAAAATGGTGTATGTCCTGTTGTTGGTACTACAGGCTTATCGAATCAAGATTTTGATGAGATTCGCAATTCTTGTACCGAAAATAAGGTCAACGCATTAATCGCACCAAATTTTGCAATTGGCGCCATTTTACTGATGAAATTATCACAAGATGCAGCGAAGTATTTTCCTCATGTAGAAATCATAGAATTACATCATGATCAAAAATTAGATGCTCCATCTGGAACGGCACTACTTACTGCAGAAAAAATTATTGAGCAACGTGGTTACTTACAGCAAGGTCATCCTGATGAAGTAGAAAAAATTGCTGGTGCACGTGGTGGTGATTATTCTGGCATTCGAATGCACAGTGTTCGCTTACCAGGTTATGTAGCGCATCAAGAGGTTATTTTTGGCGGACTTGGTCAGACATTAACGATTCGTCATGATTCTATATCACGAGAATCCTTTATGCCAGGCGTGGTACTCGCTTGTAAACAGGTATTGACAGCCAATGGTTTGGTCATTGGACTTGAAGAATTTTTAAAATAAATTTTATAAAAAATGATTGGAGAAATAACGATGAAAAAATATAATGTAGCAATACTAGGAGCCACTGGTGCCGTCGGACAGGAATTTTTAAAATTAATTGAAGAACGCAATTTCCCCTTTGAAAATTTGAAATTACTTGCATCTAGTCGTTCAGCAGGTAAAGTCATCACATTTATGGGAAAAGATTATATCGTAGAAGAAGCAACGGATGATTCGTTTAAAGACATTGACGTTGCCTTGTTTGCTGGGGGATCTGCCAGTACAAAATTTGCGCCTGCTGCTGTAAAACATGGGGCCATTGTCATTGACAATTCTAGTGCTTTTAGAATGGATCCGGAAGTACCATTGATTGTACCAGAAGTAAACCCAGAAGATATCACAAAACATAAAGGGATTATTGCTAATCCTAATTGTTCTACTATTATTATGGTTATGGCTCTAAAACCACTATATAATAAAGCCAAAATTAAACGTGTTATTGTTTCCACCTACCAAGCAGTATCAGGGGGCGGAAAAGAGGCAATTGACGAACTGGATAATCAAGTAAAAGCAATTGCTCAAAACAAACCAGTAGAAGCTAAGATATTACCAGGTGCAAGTTTGCCGAAACATTATCAAATTGCTTTTAATCTCATTCCTCAGATTGATGTGTTTAAAGAAGATGGATACACTAAAGAAGAAATGAAGATGGTACATGAAACACATAAAATCCTTAATGATTATGATATGGGAATTACAGCAACAACTGTTAGAGTACCAATCTATCGTAGTCACTCAGAATCCATCAATATTGAATTCGAACAAGATATCTCTGTGCAAGAAGCAAAAGATCTACTAGCAGATTTCCCTGGCGTTATTGTGCAGGATGACCCTAAAGAAATGATTTATCCTATGCCACTTTTCACTTCTGACCAAAATGAAGTGTTTGTCGGTCGTATTCGTAAAGATACTTCTATTGCTCATGGTCTAAATTTATGGGTAGTTGGTGACCAAATTCGCAAAGGTGCAGCTTTAAATGCATTGCAAATTGCGGAATACATGATTGAACATAATTTAATTTGAGGTGTAAATAATGAGGATCATTGTTCAAAAATTTGGTGGTACCTCAGTTGCAACTCCTAAGGCCCGAGAATTAGTTGTAAAAAAAATACAAGTTGCATGCCAAAATGGTTTCCGTCCGGTTGTTGTTGTTTCTGCGATGGGACGTAAAGGGGAATGTTATGCTACGGATACCTTAGTGGATGTAGCACACGAGGCATACAACCAGATTGCCAGCCGTGAGCTTGACCAAATTTTATATTGTGGCGAAATGATTTCAGCCGTTGTTATGGCTGGCACATTACAAGCCGCAGGATTTGACGCCGTGATGCTCACTGGCGGTCAGGCTGGTATTATAACAGATAACCACTTTAATAATGCCCACATTATTAAAGTGGATCCTGCTCGCATTCTCGCCTTACTAAAGATGGGGAAAATCCCTGTAGTATGTGGATTCCAAGGAGTCAGTATTGACAATGAGTTTACGACTCTAGGACGTGGGGGCAGCGATACAAGCGCATCTGCTTTAGGGGTTGCGCTCACGGCTGAAGCAATCGAAATTTATACCGATGTAGATGGTATTATGACAGCCGATCCAAGAATCGTAAGCAATGCTAAAATTTTAGACTGTATTAGTTATGGAGAGGTTTGTCAACTGGCTTACCAAGGAGCAAAAGTGATTCACCCCCGTGCAGTAGAAATTGCCATGCAAAAAAACATCCCACTCATTGTAAAATCAACTTTTTCAGATGCGCCAGGTACACTGATCACAACCATTCCCGCTGAAAATACGGAGGAAACCACAGTAAATGATCGTATCGCAACTGGGGTCACTTCTATCAATAACATTGCGCAAATTAAAATATTACTTGATAGTTCAACTAATAGTATGGCGAGTTTTACTATATTTAAAACCATGTCGGATCATGGAATCAGTATTGATTTAATTAATGTTCATCCTGGGCAAATCATGTTTACGGTAGCAGAAAACGTTGCAGAAAAAGCAACAACTCTATTACGTGAATCGGGTTGTAATATACAAACCACATTAGGTTGTGCCAAGGTTTCTGTCGTAGGTGGCGGAATCAATGGAGTCCCCGGCGTTATGGCTAATTTTGTAGAGGCATTAGTCCTCAATCATATTCCAATACTACAGACCGTAGACTCCCATACATCCATTTCAGCTTTAATTGAACAATCTTTTGTTCCATCAGCTGTTATGGCACTTCATGAGAAATTCAAATTATTTTGTTAAGTAAGGAGAGAAATGATATGAAGGGTTTTGGACGGCTATTAACCGCTATGGTAACCCCTTTTCATGACGATCTGAGTGTAAACTACAATGCAGCAGCAACACTGGCGAAATATTTAGTTGCAAATGGTTCCGATGGTTTAGTCGTTACTGGCAGTACTGGTGAAGGTGCAACTTTAAATAATGAAGAAAAACTAAAACTCTATGCTACCGTACTTGACGCTGTCGGTGACAAGGCTACCGTAATCGCAGGTACTGGTTCTAATGATACAAGAGCGTCCATTGAACTAACTAAGTTGGCTGAAAAGCTTGGTGTTCATGGTGCTATGTTGGTTGGTCCCTATTACAACAAACCACCGCAAGAAGGGTTTTATCAACATTTTAAAGCCATTGCAGAGGCTACGAGTTTACCTGTTATCATCTATAATGTTCCTGGACGTACCGCTTCTAATATTCAACCGATAACCATTTCTAGGCTAGCAAAAATTGAAAATATTGTTGCTGTTAAAGAAGCAAGTGGAAATCTGGAACAGGTTTCCGAAATTATCCGTACTACACCTGATGACTTCTTGGTATATAGTGGTGATGATAGCCTTACATTACCAACATTAGCGGTTGGAGGATTTGGTGTTATTAGTGTAGCAGCACATATTGTTGGTCATGATATGCAACAAATGATTACAGCTTTTATTCATAATGATAAAGTAAAAGCAAAAGAGATTCATGCCAAACTCTTACCATTCTTTAGAGCTATGTTTATTACAACCAATCCCATACCTGTAAAAACGGCTGTGAATCTAATTGGACAAAATGCTGGACCATTTCGCTTACCGTTGATACCACCAACGGAATGTGAATTTACGCAAATAAAAGAAATCATGCAACAGATGACTCTGATGAAATAAATAAATAGATAGGGAGCCCATCTGACCGAAAAAGATGAGCTCTCTATCTATTTATTTATAGAATTTACATATAATATCGACAAATCTACTGTGACATGTTGCAAATATAGTTTCATATAAGTTATAATTATAACAAGTGAATGAACGCTCGGTTTTTTAACTTATTTTATTTAAATATTCGGAGGTGTACTTTTTTTTGTCGAAAATACAACAAAAACTTCAAATTATTCCCTTAGGTGGCATGGGGGAGATCGGTAAAAATATGACCGTTATTCGTCTTGGAGACGATATAATTGTCATTGACTCGGGCCTTATGTTTCCTGAGGATGATATGCTAGGCATTGATTTGGTTATTCCTGATATATCTTATTTAGTTGATAACCAGGAATTAGTGAGAGCTATTATACTAACCCACGGGCATGAGGACCATATTGGCGCATTACCATATGTTCTAAAACAGTTGAATGTACCTGTATATGGCACGGGATTAACACTTGGTATTTTAGAAAGCAGATTAAAAGAAAATCATGTACCAGCAACAACACTGATACCGGTTAAAGCTGGTGATCAAGTACAAATTAGTGATTTTACTGTAGGTTTTATTCATGTTAGTCATAGTATTGCGGATGCTGTAGCCTTATCAATTAAAACACCAATTGGCACCATTGTACATACAGGAGATTTCAAATTTGACCAAACCCCTGTTGATGGTAAAGTGACGGACTTTCATAAATTTGCCGAGCTTGGTGATCAAGGCGTCCTAGTATTACTTGCTGACAGTACAAATGCTGAACATGCGGGTTATACAATGAGTGAAAAGTCAGTGGGTCTTACGTTTGATGAATCCTTTGATAACGCTCTTGGTCGTATCATTATTGCTAGTTTTTCTTCTAATATACATCGTATACAGCAAGCCATTGACATGGCATGTAAATACAAACGTAAGGTAGCTATTTTAGGTCGTAGTATGATTAACGTCATTACGATTGCATCAGAGCTTGGGTATCTAACTATACCAGAAGGTGTAATGATCGATATTGATGAGATGAAAAATTATCCTCCATCCAATATTGTAATTCTAACGACTGGTAGTCAAGGCGAACCTATGTCAGCATTGACAAAAATGGCAATGTCTGATCATCGTAAAGTAGATATCACCCCTGGTGATACGATCATTATTTCTGCTACCCCCATTCCTGGGAATGAGAAATTAGTTTCTCGTACGATTGATTTTTTACTACGCCAAGGTGCAGAAGTGATTTATGAAAAATCATCTGGCATTCACGTTTCAGGACATGCGAGCCAAGAAGAATTAAAGATGATGCATAATTTAATTCGTCCACAGTTTTTTATACCTGTCCATGGAGAATTTCGCCACTTAATGAAACATTCTAAACTTGCACAAGAAGTGGGTATGCCTAAGGATCATATCTTTATTGCTGAGAATGGACATGTCTTAGAATTTACTGCTGAAAAGGGCAGTGTCTCTGGAAAAGTGACGGCAGGCAGTATATTGGTAGATGGGTTAGGTGTTGGTGATGTTGGAAATATCGTCCTGCGAGATCGTCGTCAGCTTTCACAAGAAGGTATTTTAATCGTCGTAATTACGATGGATAAACAGTGCAGCTCAGTACTTGCTGGTCCTGATATTGTTTCTCGTGGTTTTGTCTATGTAAGAGAATCAGAGCAATTAATGGATGAAGCAAAAAATAAAGTAAGACAAACGTTAGAAAAATGTGAAACCAATAACATTACAGAATGGGCTACCATAAAATCGAGTGTACGTGATACGCTAGGTAAATATCTATATGAAAGAACACGACGTCGCCCAATGATATTACCTATTATTATGGAAGTATAAGAGAAAGGCTTGGCTTGTGCCAAGTCTTTTTCTCGTACCAGTATGAAAATTCGAACATAGTAAATACTATGTGTAAAGAATAAACTAACATACTGGAGGTAATCCCATGCTAGTGAATGATAATCCAATTGTAGAACCACCAGGAACCAATCCAGAGACTCCTCAAGTACCACAACCACAAACGGACCATTCGAAACGATTAGTAACAGCAAAAAAAGTTGATACCTTAGAAAATATTGAAGAATTAGGTACAACCAATATTCCTGCAGCTAAAACAAATATTCATGTCATGACTATTATCGGGCAGGTCGAAGGGCATATGGTATTACCACCCCAGAATAAAACAACTAAATATGAACATATCATGCCTCAACTAGTCGCAATTGAACAAAGCCCTGATATCGAGGGACTGTTGCTATTGCTCAATACTGTAGGTGGTGACGTTGAAGCAGGACTAGCAATCGCTGAAATGATTGCCAGTATGTCTAAACCCTCTGTTTCTATCGTGCTTGGTGGAGGGCATAGTATTGGTGTACCAATCGCGGTATCGGCAACCTATTCGTTTATTGTCGAAAGTGCTACTATGACGATTCATCCAATCAGACTCACCGGTCTCGTGATTGGTGCACAGAGTTCTTTTGACTATTTAGAAAAAATGCAAGATCGAGTTAATAAATTTGTAACAGATCATTCTACTATATCTGAAAGAAGATGGAAGGAATTACTATTTAAGATGGGAGAGTTATCTCGGGATATTGGAACATCCGTTGTTGGTAAAGACGCTGTGCATTATGGATTAATTAATGAAATAGGAGGGTTAGCCCAAGCACAAAATAAATTAAATGAATTAATTAAAGCCAATAAAGAAACAAAGGGGTTGAAACAATGATTCTCTGGAGTATTCTCCCAGCAGATATCGTGTTGAACAATATCGACTCCCTTCCAGCCTATGAAGAAATATCTTATAGCGGTATGAAATGTTTAGTCGAAAAAACTGGTGCTACGCAATATAAAGTGATTAGACTACTAACAACCAACCCTAAAGATTATTTACGTCCAGAACTACAACCAGGAACAATGCTAAAATATGAACCAATATGGAAAGCACACTACTAGCATAACAGATTAGTAACTTATTTTTTATCCTGATTGCCCATACTGTGGACTAAGCATACATCGGGACGTAATTACTACAATAAACATATTGGCAGTAGCAACTAACAAATAAGAGGGCTAGGACATAGCAGCCCTCGGGGATATGGTTGGGTTGCTGATCGTAAATGAACCGAGAAGCCCTTTGCTAAGTGGATGAATTGTCACAAACTTGACGCTCTTTTCTTTTTACAATAAAAAAACTATAATATATTTATAAATTTACAATATATTATAGTTTTTTTATTGTAAAAAGACAGGATTTTAGCTTATTATGTAGAATGAAATAGTCTGAATTCCATTATTAAAAATATATTTTATCGTAATTATAATTTAAAAAATGGTAAAATAATTAATAACCATATATTATTATTGTATTTTTTGTAAAAAGAACATTTGAAAATTTTTCTTATAAGTGGTATATTCTTATAGGAATGACTAACATATATATATAGAATAACATTTTATTTTTAATAAACATTGACACTTTCATACAATGTCCATTAAAAAAACATCATATAATATGATATCCTACTTTATACATGATGAAAACTAACAATTAACATATATGATTATTTAGAGGAACTAAGGAGGTAACTTTATGCAAACGGTCGGTGAAGTATTACGCAATGAACGTGAAAATAAGGGATTATCAATAAAAGAAATCGAAGCTGCTACCAGTATACGGTGCTTATATATAAATGCAATTGAAGAAGATAATTATACAATAGTACCAGGTGAGGTTTATTTAAAAGGATTTATTCGCAATTATGCTAATTATCTAGGTTTAGATGCTCGGCAAATGATTGAGTTATACCGTCAATCTCAAACGGATGTCCCAGCAGAAAACGAGACAATTGCGGTAGATAGACCTAAAAAAGTACCAGAAAAACCAGCCATTAGTAAGCAACCCAATCGGTTGCTGATTATGAGTCTACTAGTAGTATTTATCGCAGGAACGGCATGGTGGCTATTCTCTAGTCCCAAAACGGCTAAAGAGCCGCAAACAGATCAACAAGCTCAGCAAACACCAGCAATTCCTAAGCAGACACCAACACCATCATCAACTCCACCAGCTCAAACGAAACCAGTAGTATTGACTGCAAAGTATACAGAACGTTGTTGGACATCAGTGACTGCTGATGGTAAGCAAATTTATGAAGGTATTCCTCAAGCTGGTGAAACCATGACTTGGGAAGCTCAAAATACGATTACAATCACAGCTGGCAATGCTGGTGGAATTGATATTGTCTCAAATGGACAAGCACTAGGGAAACTTGGAGAAAAAGGTGATGTGGTCGCTAAAACCTTTTCCGCAAAATAGTACAAACAACATAAATAAACTTTAGTCAGTAGTAATTACAAATACAAATAATGAAAACTTGGCCCTTGCCAAGTTTTCTTTAGGAGAAATACAGTAATGGACAATGATTTTTTACCAATATGCAAAGAAGATATGACGAAGCGGGGTTGGGATCGATTAGATTTTCTATTTATAAGCGGGGATGCTTATGTGGATCACCCTAGCTTTGGTCCAGCTATTCTTTGTCGACTATTAGAAAAATATGGATACCGTGTCGGTATTATTTCGCAGCCTGACTGGCGATCGACAATTGATTTCAAAAAAATGGGTAAACCCCGTTTAGGTGTATTAGTCTCAGCAGGCAATTTAGATTCTATGTTAAATAAATTTACCGCTGCCAAAAAATATCGTAGCACTGATAATTACTCACCTGGTGGTAAAGCAGGACTTCGACCAGACAGAGCTACTATTGTTTACTGCAATCGAATTCGCGAGGTTTGGAAAAAAATACCTATCATTGTTGGCGGCATTGAAGCTAGTCTTAGACGATTTGCCCACTATGATTATTGGTCAAATTCCGTACGTCGTTCTTTATTGATTGATAGTCGAGCTGATCTTTTAGTGTATGGTATGGGTGAGAAACAAATAAAAGAAATTGCCGATCAATTACAGCAAGGTATTCCGATAAATGATATCCGAAATGTACAAGGTACCTGCTACAAATCTGAAGAAATTGAACATCTTTGGGATTATATTGAAGCACCTAGTTATGATGCTGTAACTACTGACAAAAAGGCTTTTGCCAAAGCCTTTACCATTCAATATCAAGAACAAGATGCGATTCGTGGTAAGACAATTGTACAACATCATGGTGATTTTTTTGTAATCCAAAATGCACCAGCTATGCCACTAACGACCTTAGAAATGGATGAAATATATGATCTTCCTTATCAGCGTACCTACCATCCTTCCTATGAAAAAGTTGGTGGCGTACCAGCTATCCAAGAAGTAAAATTTAGTTTAGTCAGTCACCGTGGTTGCTTTGGTGGATGCTCTTTTTGTGCGATTGTCTCTCACCAGGGTCGTATTATCCAGAGCCGGAGCCAAGAATCAATCATCAATGAAGCAAAAAAAATAATTAAAATGCCGGACTTTAAAGGTTATATCCATGATGTTGGTGGACCTACTGCCAATTTTAGAATACAATCTTGCAAACATCAATCTGAACGTGGAACCTGCAAGGGACGTCAATGTTTGGGATCGAAACCATGTAAGGAATTAGATGCCAATCACAGTGATTATTTATCGTTATTACGTACCCTACGTACGCTACCTGGTGTTAAAAAAGTTTTTATCCGTTCCGGTTTACGCTATGATTACTTGATGGCTGATAAAAATAGTGAAGAATTTCTACGTGAATTATGTCAGCATCATATTAGTGGACAGCTCAAAGTTGCTCCCGAACATATTTCATCTAAAGTCACTCAGCTAATGGGTAAATCTGATAAAAATGTATATTTGAAATTTAGCCAGGCCTATAAGCGTGTCAATAGCCTCCTTGGTAAGGAACAATATTTAGTCCCATATTTCATGTCGAGTCATCCAGGTTCTGGGCTGAAAGAAGCAATAGAACTAGCTGAATTTATCCGAGACTTAAATTATAGGCCCGAACAAGTACAAGACTTTATTCCCACTCCAGGCAGTTTATCGACTTGCATATATTATACTGAGATGCACCCCTTTACTGGTGAAAAAGTCTATGTCGCCAAAGATATTTATGAAAAGAAAATGCAACGGGCATTAATGCAGTATCGAGATCCTAAAAACTATCCATTGGTATATGCAGCTTTAAATAAAGCAAATCGACAAGACTTGATTGGTTATGGACCAAAATGTTTAATCCGTCCACCTCAACAGCATAATTTTAATACCTCACACAATAATAAAAACAAACCGAACACAACTACAGCTCGCTCGAAAAGTACAAAGAAGCAGACTAGAAGAAACTAGTCTGCTTTCACATATCTTCTTCCGTTTTCGCTCATACTAAATAATATATAATAACATTTTAGAATGGATTGTAAAAAAAACTTGCATAGTTACCAAATAAGTTATATATTATTATTGGTCTAATTGATGATGGAGGTGGAATATGCGTCGTTATCAACCACTTTTATTAATAACATTTTTCTTATTAGTGATCATCATTACGAGTAGTACTTACTTGTCTAGCTATGCTGGTAAGCAGACTCCAGAAAGTATCAAAAGTATTACGGTTTATACCACATTACCAATCGAACAAATATCGATCCTAGCACAAGAATATGAAAGAACCCAAAATGTGCGGATCAATTTGATACCATTAGCTAAACAAGATTTATTGGATCGTATAAAATTAAAAAATACACAAGCAAATGCAGATCTTATTATTGCTGATCATAAAGTACTCGAACAAGCGAGAAAAAATAATACATTACTGCCTTATACTTCTGAACAAATCGATATTATTCCAGAACGCTTTAAAGATGAAAATAACTACTGGACAGGACTTTGGTATGATCCTATTGTTTTTGCCGCCAACCAAGATTTTCTTAAGACCATGCCGAAGATGCCAAGCAAATGGAATGATCTGATTCAAGATAATAAATATCGTTTATGTATTACTGACTTTCTAGCAGCAGAAGCCTCAGCACATCTGCTTTATACTCTTATTGCTGTCCACGGGGAAGCGGAAACTTTCGCTTATTTTAAAAAAATGCATCCTCAAATTGTGCAATATGCTAAATTTTTAGCTACACCTGTTCGTATGGTCGGAATGGGTGAGGCAGATATTGCAATTGCAACACAAAGTGAAACGATGCGTTATATCCATAATAATTTTCCGATTAAAGTGATTTATCCAGAAGACGGTACTTCATTTTTGTTAACTGGTATCGGTTTAGTAGTAGGCACACAATATGAAAGTGATGCAAAACAATTTATTGATTGGCTTTTACAAGATGCTGCGCAAAATGTACTAGCCAAAAATAATTTTTACTTCATTCCTACGAATCCGGAAACTCTGATTTATCGAAACTATGGAACAAAAAATATCGTTCTTTTGGATAATAAAGAGATTTATACAAGTGAGCAAAAAAATCAACTTCTTGATAAATGGGTAAAGACCGTACGACTTGCACCAAAAGAAAAAATTGTAAACAACCTCTAATGAAAACGACTTCGTTATTGATGCTTTTCATTAGACCCTAGGAGGAAGCCTCATGTTAAAAGCCGGGTTTATAAGCCTGGGTTGTGCTAAAAATCTTGTAGATACAGAAATTATGCTAGGACTATTAGCCACCAATCATATTACAATCACTGACAATCCAGCGGAAGCTGATATTTTGATCATCAATACTTGTAGTTTTATTGATACCGCGAAAGAAGAATCCATTGAAACCATTCTGCAAATGGCTAGTTATAAAAAAGAAGGAAAATGTAAGTCTCTAATTGTTGCTGGTTGTCTTGGTCAACGTTACCAACAGGACTTATTAGATGAACTTCCTGAAGTGGATGCGATTCTTGGTACCGGAGCATGGCATCGAATTGTGGAAGCCATCAATACTACTATGATTGATAAAAAACGTGTATTATTTATCGATGCAACCAATACTATGTATGATGAAACCATGCCACGTATCAGTACTACTCCTTTTTATAGTGCGTATGTTAAAATTGCAGAAGGATGTAGCAACTGTTGCTCTTATTGTATTATTCCTAAAGTTAGAGGAAGCTTTCGTAGCAGAACGATTGAATCCATTATTGCAGAAGTCAAAAATCTTGTTGCTAGTGGTGTGAAAGAAATCAATTTGATCGCACAAGATACAACGAGTTATGGTCGTGACTTATACGGAACACCAAAATTAACGACTCTTTTACAAGAACTAGTTAAAATTGATGATCTGATGTGGATTCGACTGCTCTATTGCTACCCTAAGTATTTTTCTGATGAATTGATTGAACTCATTGCAACAGAGCCTAAAATCTGTAATTATATTGATTTACCGTTACAACATTCACATGATGAGATTTTAAAAGCAATGTTGCGTCGAGATAACCAACATGATATCGAAACGTTATTGTCTAAATTACGTGCTAAAATCCCTAATCTTACGGTTCGTACTTCTTTTATCGTTGGTTTTCCTGGAGAAACCGAAGCCCATTTTGAATCATTGCGTCAATTTGCCATAGCACAACGATTTGATAGAGTAGGGGTATTTACGTATTCTCAAGAAGAAGATACAGTAGCGAGTACTTTACCAAATCAAATTTCGGACGAGGTTAAACAAGAACGTTATCATAACCTTATGTCTCTGCAATGCGAAATATCTGAAAGTCTAAATCAAGACTTAGAAGGAACTGTGCTTGACATTCTAGTGGAACAAGTAAGTACTGTACCAGAAATTGTTATATCAGGTCGTTCTTATCGAGAAGCACCAGATGTAGATGGACAAATTTACATTGAAAATGCTACAGACTGTAAACCTGGTGATGTCATTAAAGCTAAAGTTGTACAAGGCTTTACTTATGATGTCGTCGCTGAAAAATTATAAGAACAAATGTACCTTAATGATTAAGGAATAATCGTAGCCTTGCCTGTACTTCAAGTTTATCTTTAACATACCTAAGATAATTTTGAAGTACAGGCAAGCGCTAGATAGTTCGTCTATACTACTTTACATATAATGAGATGATATACTGATTATAGTAAAGTTCCCAATCCATCCTTTGGGGAGTGATTTTTTATGATAGTAGAAATAGTAACCACTGGTACAGAATTGCTTTTAGGTCAAATTGTAAATACCAATACACCTTTTCTGTCTCAGCGACTAAATGAACTAGGCTTTGATGTATTATATCACTCTACAGTAGGTGATAATAAAATACGTATGACAGAAGTAATGAGTCATGCATTACATCGTTCGGATATTATCATTACATCTGGTGGATTGGGGCCAACCCAGGGAGACATTACGAAAGAAGTAACATCCAAACTGCTAAATCGTCCATTAGCATTAGATGAAGCGAGTGTTCAAAACATTACAGAGTTTTTTGCAAAACGGAACCTTATCATGCCGGAAAGTAATGTACGGCAAGCGATGTTGCCAGCTGATGCAATTATTCTAAAAAATGAATGTGGCACTGCTCCTGGTGTAATACTAGAACATGACACGAAAACAATCATTCATTTACCTGGTCCTCCCCAAGAATTAGAATGGATGTTTGAGCGTGCAGTTGTCCCTTATCTAAAAAAACGCTTTGATTTTCAAGGTGTTATTGCATCTAGAATTCTACACACCTATGGTATAGGTGAATCGGCTCTTGAAGAAAAAATTAACGATTTCATTGTTTCTCAGTCCAATCCGACAATTGCACTACTTGCAAAACCTGGCGAGGTTATCATCCGCCTTACTGCAAAAAGTAGTACAAGCACTGAAGCTGAATCGTTACTTACTGAGCTAGAACAAAAACTTCGGCAACGCATTGCCGACTATATTTGGGGTTTAGATAATGATACTCTCGAAGCAAATATTGGCAAAATCTTAACTGAAAAACAGTTAACCATTGCATTAACCGAATCATGTACAGGTGGGCTGATTACCAGTCGCATTACCGATATTTCTGGTAGTTCTGATTACCTTATAGGCTCTATAGTTTGTTACACAAATAGGATCAAAACCGATTTTGTTAATGTTCCATTACAAATTATTACTGACTATGGCGCTGTAAGCCACCAAACAGCATCACTTCTGGCTGCTGGTATTCGCCAGAAGTTTAATGCTACTGTTGGTATGGGAATTACCGGCATAGCTGGCCCAACTGGCGGTACTCCAACAAAACCCGTTGGTACGGTATTTATTGCAATCGATGGACCGCTTGGTATACAATGTCAACACTATACATTTAGTGGTCAACGTACCGATATTAAATATCGTGTATCACAAGCCGCTTTACATATGCTAAGACAGTATACATTATCGTTATAATATAATAACTTAAGAAAAATTAGGAGGCTATACACATTGAGCGAAACGAATTTATTTGGTACTATACAATTAAGTAAAAAACTAATCTCAGCTGTTACAGAAATGGGGTTCGAAGAACCATCCCCTATCCAAAGTCAAACTATCCCTTTGGTGCTAGAAGGTCATGATGTAATTGGTCAAGCCCAAACCGGTACAGGTAAAACTGCAGCTTTTGGTATACCCGCTATTGAACGCCTTACAGAAGGTCGTCAAATACAAGTATTAGTATTGACTCCAACTCGTGAACTTGCGATTCAAGTAGCAGAAGAATTGGCTAAAATAGGTAAGTTTAAGCGTGTCAAAACATTATCCATCTATGGTGGACAACCAATTGATCGACAAATCAAAGCATTACATATGGGTGTACAAGTGGTTATTGGTACACCAGGTAGATTACTTGATCATATCCGCCGCAGAACGATCAAACTTGATAGCGTAAAAATGTTAATCCTTGATGAAGCGGATGAGATGCTTGACATGGGTTTTGTGGAAGATATTGAAACTATAATTCAACAAATCCCTGTTGAAGGACGTCAAACCCTACTATTTTCTGCTACTATGCCAGGACCAATTGCTACATTAGCTAGAAAATACATGAATAATCCAAAAGTCATTGCTGTCAGCAGAGAACAACTTACTGTTCCTCTAATTGATCAGTGTTATTATGAAACACGCGAAAAATTAGAAGGCTTATGCCGTGTACTTGATGTTGAAACAACTGGCAAGATTATTATTTTCTGTCGTACAAAAAGAGGCGTAGATGACCTTGTAGCTTCCTTGCAAGCTCGTGGTTATATGGCCGATGGTTTACATGGCGATTTAAGTCAAGCACAGCGTGATCGTGTTATGAAAAAATTCCGTGATGGTAAACTTGAAATATTAGTAGCAACTGATGTTGCAGCTCGCGGTCTTGATATTGATGACATAACACATGTTATTAATTATGATATCCCTCAAGATAACGAATCCTATGTACATCGTATTGGACGTACTGGACGTGCTGGTAAAACAGGGGTAGCGATTACCTTTATTAATCCTCGTGAATATAGACAACTTAAACTGATTGAGAAATTAACTAAATCACGTATTGTACGTAAACAATTACCATCCGCTGCTGATATTTTAGATCGTCAACGCGAAATTATCAAAAATCGCTTAGTACAAACCATTGAGCAAGGTAATTTTAATGTATATCAAGACATTATTGTCGATTTAGCTGCTGATTATGATCCAATCGAGATTGCGGCTGCAGGTCTAAAGTTAGCACAAGAAGGTTTTAAAGAAAAATGTGTTGTGGAAGATGATAAACCTGATTTTGGTAATACAGGCGCTGCTCCTGGTATGGTTCGCCTATTTATCAACGTTGGTAGAGCACAAAAAATACGCCCAGAAGATATTTTGCGTACAATTGCTGAATCAGCTGATATTCCTGGCAATACAGTTGGTGTCATTAACATTTATGAAAAATTTACATTCGTTGAAATACCTGAAAATGTAGCAGAACGAGTGGTATCTGCAATGCATAAGAATTCGATTAAAGGTTTTAAAATCAACGTTGAACCTGCAAAAAGCAGATAAACTATATACCAAAAGTAAAAAGAGGGCATAGAGCCCTCTTTTTCTGAATCATTCTTTATAAAATCCTTCCGCATATTATTGCTTAAAATTTGATTAATTATTTCAATTTTTGGAAATAATTCTTAATAATGTGATTAATAGTCATTGACAATGCGAACAAATGTTTGTAGAATACTATTTATAAGGGAGATGATTAATAAGTGGAAAAATCACCAAAGTCAGATAAATTACAAGCCCTTGATAGTGCTCTACGCAAAATCGAAAAAGATTTTGGTAAGGGTTCTATTATGAAGTTAGGCGACGTAGCTGCTAGAATGAATGTAGAAGTGATTCCAACTGGTGCATTGCCATTGGATATTGCTCTTGGCATCGGTGGTCTACCTAGGGGTAGAATCATTGAAGTATATGGTCCTGAATCATCAGGTAAAACAACTGTTTCCCTTCATATGATCGCTGAAACCCAAAAATCTGGTGGGCTTGCAGCATTTATCGATGCGGAACATGCATTAGATCCTGCATATGCAAAAAACCTTGGTGTTGATATTGATAATTTACTTATTTCTCAACCTGATAATGGCGAACAAGCATTAGAAATTGCAGAAGCATTAGTACGAAGCAATGCCATTGATATGATTGTTGTTGATTCCGTGGCAGCACTTGTACCAAAAGCTGAAATTGATGGTGAAATGGGTGATTCCCATGTTGGTTTGCATGCAAGACTTATGTCTCAAGCCATGCGTAAACTAACAGGTATTATTAGTAAATCTCGAACCATTGTCGTTTTTATCAACCAAATCCGCGAGAAAGTCGGCGTTATGTTTGGTAACCCAGAAACAACAACAGGTGGACGTGCTTTAAAATTTTATTCTTCTATACGGCTAGAAGTACGCAGAAGTGAAAGTTTGAAACAAGGCAATGATGTAATCGGTAACCGAACTAAAGTAAAAGTAGTTAAGAATAAGGTTGCACCTCCATTTAAAACTGCTGAATTTGATATTATGTATGGCGAAGGAATTTCGCAAGAAGGTTGCTTAGTAGATATTGGTACATCATTTGAAGTCATTAATAAAAGCGGTGCTTGGTACTCCTATAATGATATTCGTCTTGGTCAGGGACGCGAAAATGTGAAAGAGTTTTTTAAACAAAATCCTGATATAGCAGCCGAAATTGATACAAAAATTCGTGAATTATTATTAGTTCAAACAGCCACGTTACCAGTGAAGGAAATCATTGATGACATCGAAGTTGAATAAACCAGATGATGTTTGGCAAGTAGCACTATATATACTTGGCCGTCGCTCTCATAGTGAATATGAAATGCGCCAAAAATTGTATCATAAAGCGTATACGAGTGATCAGATTGACGATGTGATCACTCGTTTACTTACCTACCGCTATCTGAATGACGAAGCATTAGCAACTGCGTTATTTACAAAGTTAGTACAAGCAGGTAAATATAGCTTGCCTATGATCATCTCTAAATTAAAGCAACGTGGTTTACCAGACCATATGATCAAAAATGTAACAACCCATTATCATCCTGAAGACGAATGGAAATCAGCGCTCAAAATAGTAACCCAGCGTTTTAAATCTCTTGATGAAATTAGTACTGAGAAAATCTATCGCTTTTTAGCAAGCAGAGGTTTCTCATCAACAAGTATTAATAAAGTAATAAAGCAAATAGGTCACGATGAGATCGAATAAACATAATAAAGACTTGGCTTTTGCCAAGTCTTTATTATGTTTATTCGCAAGGAAAGTACGAGACATAAAGGGATAGCTTGACACTACTTTGAAAAACATTTACAATTGAATAATACATGGTATAAATGCTTCATGATACTTGTTAAAAAAGCCAATTACTTAAGGGGAGTAGTTGTGGAAAATCTTTAAAAGCCGAGTAAATATTCTCAGCTTTACCCTTATGTCCTAAATAAACTGAAGGAGGTGTAATGATTATATTATTTGAAATTGTAACTGCAATCATTGTTGCTATCTTGGGCTTTGGCATAGGCTACTGGATACGCAAAAAAACTGCTGAAGCAGCAATTATTTCAGCTGAAGAAGCTGCAAAAAAAATAATAGTTGAAGCAGAACGCTCAAGTCAATCAAAGAAAAAAGAAGCACTTGTTGAGGCCAAAGAGGAGATTCATAAACTACGAAGCGAATTAGAGCGTGAAATCAAAGAACGCCGCTCCGAGCTACAACGTTTAGAACGCCGTCTATTACAAAAAGAGGAAAATCTTGACCGAAAAGTGGATTCCCTTGAGAAAAAAGAGGAAATTCTCAGTCGTAAAGAGGCTGAAATAGATATAAGTCAAGAAAAAATCAACGAGTTATATGCTAAACAACTTACTGAATTAGAGCATTTATCAGGTCTTACATCTGAAGAAGCTCGCAATTTACTACTTGCTAATACAAGAGAAGAAATTAAGCATGAAACAGCAATCATGATTAAAGAATTAGAGCAACAAGCAAAAGAAGAGTCTGATAAAAAAGCACGAAATATTGTTTCCTTAGCGATTCAACGTTGCGCTGCAGACCATGTCGCTGAAACTACCGTTTCAGTCGTAGCATTGCCTAATGATGAAATGAAAGGTCGTATTATCGGGCGTGAGGGGCGTAATATCCGTACATTAGAAACGCTTACTGGTATTGACCTCATTATTGACGATACTCCTGAAGCTGTTATTCTTTCTGGTTTTGATCCTGTTCGTCGAGAAGTAGCAAGAATTGCTTTAGAGAAATTGATCACAGATGGTCGAATTCATCCAGCTCGTATTGAAGAGATGGTTGAAAAAGCCCAGAAAGAAGTCGACCAACGCATTAAAGAAGCGGGTGAACAAGCTACCTTTGAGACTGGTGTACATGGACTTCATCCTGAGATCATTAAACTTCTAGGTCGTTTGAAATATCGAACTAGCTATGGACAAAATGTTCTCAAACATTCGATTGAAGTATCCCATTTAGCTGGTGTTATGGCTGCCGAACTTGGTGTTGATGTAATGCTTGCGAAACGAGCTGGTCTATTACATGATCTTGGAAAAGCGGTCAATCATGAAATGGAAGGCTCCCATGTTGAATTAGGTATGAATTTAGCAAAAAAATATCGTGAATCAGCAGAAGTAATCAACGCAATCGGGGCCCATCATGGTGACGAAGAGCCAATCACAGTACAAGCAGTGTTAGTTGCTGCTGCTGATGCCATCTCTGCCGCTCGCCCTGGTGCACGTCGAGAAAGCTTAGAAAGTTACCTGAAGCGTTTAACACGATTAGAAGAAATTGCTGAATCTTTTGAAGGTGTAGAAAAGTCATTTGCCATTCAAGCGGGTCGTGAAGTTCGTATTATGGTGAAACCGGATAAAATAGATGATTTAGAATCTGTTCGTTTATCAAGAGACATTGTCAAGAAAATTGAAAATGACCTTGAATATCCTGGTCAAATAAAAGTCACCGTTATTCGCGAAACACGCGCTGTCGACTACGCTAAATAAACATTACGATTAAAACGGCCTTACTATAAGGTCGTTTTAATTTACGTAATCAGAAAGTATAACTTTTCTTGATTCCAAGTAAGAACGACTAAGGTTTCGACCTTCGTCTGACGACTTGGTCGAAACCAAGTCTTTTCTTACGTAATCAGAAAGTATGACACTTTCTCGATTACAAGTAAGGGCAAGACTTTGGTCTGCGCTGAGGCTTGACCAAAGTCAAGTTTTCTTTATCTTACTTATAATATGGACGGTGATTTTCTTGTCTCAATCAGAAGTAAATAACGAACAAATTTCTAATGGCATTAATCTATTAATTTCGATTCTTATTCGTTATCCTGAAATTGGTACTGCCAGTTTTGATCCCGAACAAAATTCACTACATTTAAAATTCATGTTATCGGCTATACCATCTGAAGTTGATTTTTCTAATACCAAACAACTATTACTCAATAGCATTGCTGCTTATACTATGCTCGAAGGTTTCCTAGAAGCAACTTCTGAGATACAATTACATACTTATGATCAAGTTGCTATACTAAATATTGTGCGTGATGTATATACTATTTCTAAACCCGAAATTGCTTTACTTATCACTTTGCTTAGGGAGAACTTCAAGGATTCTTTAATTATTGACTATAATGATTCTTTACCAGAAGAAGATTTACGAATACAAGAAGAAGTAATTGAAAATATGTTAATCAATGTAAAGAAGCACCGTATGCCCCATGGTTTAATCGGTATCCGCGAAAATGGTAGAATATTAGTATTTAATAAATAATCTTAGACTATAGATATAGCACTAAGTAAATAGCATCTATATTGTTAGTCTACCTTATATAGGCGATTGCCTGTAAAGACTTAGTGTATTATATCTAGCATCTATTATGGAGGAGTATCAGATGAATATAATGATGATCGGCGATATTTGTGGCCGACCTGGTCGGTATGCAGCAGCACATTGTATTCCTCTTTTGAAGCAGGAATACAATGTAGACTTAATTATTGCAAATGGTGAAAATTCAGCTGGTGGAGTAGGTATTACCTCTTCTGTACTAGAAGAACTATTAAAAATGAATATTGATATGATTACAACAGGTAATCACGTATGGGATAAAAAAGATATTTTTAATTTTATTGATCAGGATCATCCTTTGATTCGTCCAGCAAATTATCCACCTGGCACACCAGGAAAAGGTTATCATATTTTACAAATTAAAAATCGTAAGATTGGTATTATTAACCTTGCAGGTCGCACCTTCATGCCTCCTATGGATTGCCCTTTTCGCGTAGCGGATCAAATTCTTTCTGAAATAAAAGACATCTGCGACATTATTATTATCGATTTTCATGCGGAAGCTACTTCAGAAAAATTAGCTCTCGCTTGGTATTTAGATGGAAAAGTGTCTTGTATCGCCGGAACACATACTCATATTCAAACTGCCGATGAGCGAATTTTACCACAGGGAACCGCTTATATTTCTGATCTTGGTATGGTAGGGTCTTGGAATTCAATCCTTGGTATGGATAAAGAACCTGTGATCAAAAAATTTTTGACAGGATTACCAGCTAAATTTAACGTAGCAGCAGATCATGATGCCATCTTTTGCGCTATTATTTTACAAATTGATATGGATTCAAATAAAGTAAATCATATCATACGGATACAAAAACATGTAGCATTTTGAATTTATTAACATTTTTATTTTTTTCATCATCTAAAAAAAAGGAATTTTTTGGTTAGATAACGAATACTGATAAATAAGGACTTGATAAGTTGCTTTTCTAATTTAAAGGAGGGTATTCAAAACATGGAAGTCTTGAAAGTATCAGCAAAATCTAATCCAAATTCTGTAGCAGGTGCATTGGCTGGGGTGCTTAGAGAACGAGGGGGCGCCGAAATGCAAGCGATCGGTGCAGGAGCACTCAACCAAGCAGTAAAAGCAGTAGCAATTGCAAGAGGATTCGTAGCACCACATGGTGTTGACCTTATTTGCATACCTGCCTTTACGGATATTTTAATTGATGGCGAAGAACGAACCGCTATGAAACTGATTGTTCAACCTCGTTAAATGATTAAAACCTGTTCATTCGAACAGGTTTTAATCATTTAAATACGGATATACTAAGATCAGGTAATCTTTAATATAATTTCTAATTTAGTAATAATAAGGAGTGCTATTATGCATATCGAAATAACAACGACCCCGGTAATTAAAGTACCATGTCACACATTAATTATTAACGTATTTGAAGAAACCATAGCACTTGATAGTCTAGCAGAGATCATTAATCAAGCATTATCCGGACACATCACTGCCTATCTTACTGAGCAACCAGAGTGCCGAAAATATGGTACCACTACCATAATCCCTACCTGGGGTGCTATCGAAGCGAAACGTATTTTACTACTCGGCATGGGCAAAAAATCAGAATTATCGCTAGATAAAATCCGCGCATTAGCAGCGATCGCCGCACGTACCGCACAGAAATCACATGCTGAATCGGTAGGCAGTGTGATCTGTGATCTAGATCATGCAACATATGATCTGAAAACAACGATACAAGCCATTGTGGAAGGCACGATGCTCGGTACCTACCAATTTAACTATTATAAAACAGAAAAACAAACATCTAGTGCCATGACAGAGTTTATCTTAATTACAAAAGAAAGTGAAAATAATCTAACCATTACGGAAGGAATTTTACAAGGAAAAATCATCAGTGAAAGTGTCAATCAAGCTCGTGATTTAGTAAATCATCCCGCAAGCTATATGACACCAACTCAAATGGCAATACAAGCAAAAGAGATTGCTACAAAATATAATTTGGAAATTGAGATTTTAGAACAAAGCGATATGGAAGAGAAAAACATGCATGCCTTACTAGCTGTTGCCAAAGGCAGCTCTCAACCGCCAAAAATGATTGTACTAAAATATATCGGTGATCCAAGTAATAAGGAGTTAACAGCATTTGTAGGAAAAGGTGTGACATTTGACAGTGGCGGTATTTCAATTAAACCTAGCCTGAATATGGGTGAAATGAAAGGTGATATGGCCGGCGCTGCAACAGTGCTCGCAACAATGCATGCCATTGGAAAATTAAAACCTAACGTTAATATTCTAGGCATCATTCCTTGTACCGAAAATATGCCATCTGGAGATGCCTATAAACCAGGGGATGTCATTTCTTCGATGAATGGTAAAAGTATTGAGATTATTACGACGGATGCAGAGGGACGACTGTTGCTTGCTGATGCAGTTGCTTATGCCTGTCGGCTAGGAGCCTCTAGAATCGTCGATATTGCCACTTTAACAGGCGCTTGCGTCGTAGCCCTAGGCAATGTATGTACCGGTCTTATAACGAATAACAGCGACCTTTGTAATGAACTCTTACATGCCGCAAAACAAACAGGAGAAAAAATGTGGGAATTACCAAATTTCCCTGAATATAAAGAACAGATTAAAAGTGATATTGCCGATTTAAAAAATTCTGGTGGTCGTATGGCAGGAACCATCACGGCTGGACTATTTATTGGTGAGTTTGTAAATGATATCCCTTGGGTACATATGGATATTGCAGGTACTTCTGACAGCAATAAAGAAATTGGCTATACTGTTAAGGGTGGAACAGGTATAGGCGTGCGTACGTTACTACAATTCATTCAAGATATGAGCAAACGATGACTGCTGATTTACATATTCATACAACAGCATCTGATGGACATTTAACACCTAAAGCCATTATTGCACAAGCCTTAGAAGCAGGATTATCCTGTATTTCTATCACGGATCATGATACGGTAGATGGATTATTACAATTAGGTGAAATGAAAAGTGTACTTCCAGCTTCTCTTTGTTTAATTCCAGGTATCGAACTAAGTACAGATTTACCAGAAAATGAAGTACATATTTTAGGTTATCACATTGATATACATCATACTGAACTTCGTGAGCAGTTAGATCGGTTAGTCGCTCATCGACATGAACGTGCGAAACGAATCATTATGAAACTGAATCAATTAGGGTATATGATCACGTATGAGCGAGTCTTAGAATTAGCGGTAACAGCCACTGCTATCGGAAGACCACATATTGCTAAGGCATTAGTAGAAATGAACTATTTTTCTACCGTCTCCGATGTTTTTACCACATTACTAGGAAACAATGGTCCCGCTTACGTACCACATTATAAATTAACGCCAAAACAGGTGATTGAGCTAATAAAAAAAGCAGGTGGCATTCCCGTATTGGCTCATCCTGGATTAATCGGTAATGATCATATTGTTTGCGAGATGATTGAGACTGGTATTCTCGGCCTAGAAGTCTATCACCCTACACATGATAACATGCAGATCGAAAAATATCTTGCAATGGCCACTGAGCGTAAGCTAGCAATAACGGGTGGTTCTGATTTTCATGGAATTGTTACTCGCTTTCCAGCTACATTAGGAATTTTCACGATTCCTAAAGCATTAGCCTCTCAATTACAAACTTTCTTACCTCATGAATCTTACTAATTTACCAAACACTATAATAGACTCTATGCTATTATAGTGTTTACATAATTTATTTCAGGAGAATGCATCGTAAAGAAAAATTTATTATTTTTCCAATTTGACTTGACAACACCTGCAAAGGTGTTTATTTTTATTTAAGAGCCCTTATTACATTTGTATAAAGTAGGAGGTACCCTAATGGAAGTCATCGCATTAGTAGGGCCAAGTGGAACGGGAAAAAGTCACCGTGCACTCGTTGTCGCACATGAACATAATATTGATACCATTATTGATGATGGTCTATTAATTAAAGACAGTAAGATTATTGCTGGCCGCTCTGCTAAAAGTGAAGCCAGTAAGATCATGGCGGTTAAAAGAGCTATTTTTATGGAGGAAGCCCATGCCCAAGAAGTACGCGATACCATCGTCAATGTACAACCTAATCGGATTTTAATATTGGGTACCTCAATCAATATGATCGAAAAAATCATTACAGTACTCAATTTACCTAAAGTAGGCAAGATCATCATGATTGAAGATATTGCCACTGTCGCAGAAATGGATAAAGCTCGTGAAAGTAGACTCAAAGAAGGTAAACATGTTATTCCCGTACCAACGATCGAATTGAAACCACATTTTTCTGGTTATTTAATTGATCCACTTGATATTTTCTTTAAAAAGCCTAAATCTAGGCGCCGAAAAATCGGTGAAAAATCTATTGTTCGTCCAATTTTCAGTTATTATGGAAAACTATTAATCTCAGATGCTGCAATTGCTACCATCGTGAGCTACGTAGCGACTACAGATCCAGAAATTACTCGTGCCAATCAAATTAACGTAAAAAATTCATATGATGAAGACAAAGGACTTTCTATTCATTTAGATATTACTATCAAGTATGGAAATCACTTATACAATGTCGCTCATGAGGCACAAAGTCGCATAAAAAAGATGGTAGAACATATGACAGGCCTAACGGTCAAAGAAGTCAATATTTCTGTTAAGCGCCTTAGTTTCGACTAAATAACGCGTACAGATACGTAAACTCGTTCAGCTGCAGTTGAACGAGTTTACTCTTATCAAGATTCTTATTTGATAAACATCCTCATTTAAGATATAATATTTAGGATATAATAAAGCAATTTTGCAGGAGTTGATCGATATAAAATACTTTACAATTGTTACTTACGGATGCCAAATGAATCAGCATGATTCGGAACGATTAGCAGGTCAGCTGAAAAGTATTGGCTATGAATATACAGAGGTACTAGCAGAGGCTAATTTTGTATTAGTCAATACCTGTTGCGTACGAGAAAGCGCTGAAAAGAAGATTTATGGAAAAATTGGTGAATTAAAAACTCTTAAAGCTAGCAATCCCAATTTAATTATCGGAATTACCGGTTGCATGGCACAAAAAGACCGTGAAAAATTATTTAAAAAAGCTCCTCATATTGATCTAGTATTAGGTACACATAATGTGCACCAACTAGTAGAGCTTGTAAAAGAATTTGAGCGAACAAAAGAACATGTCCTTGCTGTATGGGATCAAGCAGAACAGTTAACCCCTGATGTGCCTACCATTCGTAAAGGAAGTATTTCTGCATGGGTACCCATCATGCATGGCTGCAATAATTTTTGCACCTACTGCATTGTCCCTTATGTTCGTGGTAGAGAGCGCAGTCGGCCGATCGAGGATATTGTAGCCGAAGTCCATCAATTAGGTCTTGAAGGCTTTAAAGAAATAACCTTACTTGGACAAAATGTAAACTCTTACGGTAAAGATACTGATCAATATGGTGATTTTGCCGATCTACTATATGCGGTAGATCAAGTAGAAACCATCGAACGGATTCGCTATATGACCTCTCATCCGCGTGATATGAATGATAAAGTCATTGATGTTATTGCCAACAGCAAGAAAATTTGCGAATGTTTCCATCTACCTGTCCAGTCAGGTAGTGATACTATTTTAAAAATGATGAATCGAGGTTATACCACTGACTATTACCGCGAATTAATTGCCAAGATTCGTAAAGCCGTTCCTCATGCCAGTCTTACCACCGATATTATTGTTGGTTTCCCTGGAGAAACCGATGAACTCTTTAAAGAAACATTAGCTTTTATTAAAGAAATCGGTTTTGATTCGGCATATACCTTCTTATATTCAAAGCGCTCTGGTACACCAGCCGCTACGATGCCTGATCAAGTACCTGCACAAGTCAAAAAAGAACGTCTACAACAGTTAATGGATGCGCAAAACGAGATTAGTTTGCGCCTAAATGAAAAGTTAACAGGAGAGACCGTCACCGTCATGGTAGAAGGTCCAAGTAAAAATGATGAAAATCGCTTAATGGGCCGCACGGCTACGAATAAAATTATATTATGGGACAAACAAGGCACGGCCGACGAGGAAATAGGTAAGCTGGCTAAGGTTCAGATCACGAAAGCACAAACCTGGATACTAAAAGGCCAGCTTACTAAATAAAATGCTTAAAAAACTATATTAAATTGTTAGTCTACTAATAATGGGATCTAGGACATCGCTTACTTGCTATGTAACGCTGCAAAGCCCTAGATCCCATTCCTGACTATTTATATTGAGTTCAAATTATATAGTACATTGTCGATAGAGGGATAGGAGAATATAAACATGACAGTACGCTATACTCCCATGATGGAACAATATCTAGAAATTAAAAGTAAACATAGTAATGAAATTTTGTTTTTTCGTATGGGTGACTTTTATGAAATGTTTTTTACCGATGCCGAGCTTGCATCACGCGAACTCGAAATTACCCTGACCGGCCGCGATGGCGGGCAAACTAAAAAAGTACCGATGTGTGGTATTCCATACCATTCAGCAGATAATTATATTGCACGCTTAATCAATAAAGGTTATAAAGTCGCCATTTGCGAACAAGTAGAAGATCCTAAACAAGCCAAAGGGTTAGTGCGGCGCGAAGTCATTAAAATTATTACTCCTGGTACCTTGATTGCCGAAAATCTGTTACCAAGTAATAATAACAATTTTCTTGTAGCACTTTACGAAGAAGAAGAAATATTAATTCTTACCGCTTCTGATATTTCGACTGGCGAATGTTTATGGGCTACTTTTTCTGGATCGCAGCGCTTAACTACGTTATATGATCACTTATTTCGCCTAATGCCTACCGAAATCGTGTTATCGGGCACCATTGATAACATTGATAAGCTAAATGCTTTTATGAGCAATCGCATTCCAAACTGTACCCATACCAATTTAATAGTAGATGACTTACAATTCGCCAATGGTTTGCCAAAAAAGCATTTTAGCTCTGAAGACTTACCAGAGCAAGAAATAGCCCTCACAGGAATTAGCTATTTATTATATTATCTACACCAAACTGTCAAAACAGATTTATCACACCTAAACCGCTTGATCAAAATCAATTCTTCTGAATATCTAGTCATTGATTCCACGAGTATGCGTAACCTTGAAGTGACGCGCAATGTACGAGATGGTGGGAAAAAAGATACCTTGCTCGCAGTATTAGATTATACAAAAACTGCGATGGGGGGGCGTCTCTTAAAAAAATGGCTAGAATATCCCCTTTTGCATCCTAATCATATTATAGAGCGCCAAGATGCAATTGCCGAACTCCTCGACAAACCTACTCTGCGACAAACTATTCATGAAACCCTTGCCAATATTTATGACTTAGAGCGAATCCTAACCCGTATTGAAGTGGCAACCGCTAATGCGCGTGATGTAGTAGCCTTGCAATCATCACTAGCTGTATTACCTGAGATAAAGTCAGCTCTTGAAACGGTAACCACTAAATTTTTAAAATCGCTTGCGCTAGACACCCATGCAGAAATCGTAAACCTGATTGGTATTGCCATTGTCGACAATCCTCCTTTTTCCGTTCGGGAAGGTGGTTTAATCAAACCAGGTTATCATGCAGAATTAGATGAACTACATGCCATCGCAAGAAATAGTAAACAGTTTGTCCAAGATATTGAAACGAGAGAACGAGAAGCAACTGGCATTAAATCTCTTAAAGTGGGTTATAATAGGGTATTTGGCTACTATATTGAAATCACGCATTCTCATACCGCCTCTGTCCCTGATAGCTATATCCGCAAACAGACACTGACGAATGCAGAGCGTTATATCACGCCAGAACTAAAAGATTTTGAGAGTAAAATCCTCGGTGCACAAGAAAAAATCGTCATCATTGAATATCATTTATTCTCTGAAGTTCGTGATACCATTAAGAGTCATATCAAAAACATTCAGCAGACAGCCCGTCAACTTGCGCAGCTCGATGCCATCATTAGTTTAAGCGAGGTGGCTTTTCGGCATAATTATACTCGTCCACAAATTACGCAAACTCACGAAATTACCATTAAAGATGGACGCCATCCGATTGTAGAAAGACTGTTACATCAGCAGTTATTTGTTCCAAACGACACAGAGCTCAATCATCATAGCAATGAGATTATTGTGATCACAGGTCCTAATATGGCTGGTAAATCCACCTATATGCGCCAAGTCGCTCTATTAGTATTAATGGCGCAAATCGGTAGCTATATTCCCGCCCGCGAGGCAATTATTAGCCCAGTTGATCGTATCTTTACACGTGTTGGCGCGAGTGATGATTTATCTACTGGTCAAAGTACGTTTATGGTAGAAATGAATGAAGTCGCACAAATCTTAAAACATGCTACGAAAAATAGCTTGGTCATTTTAGACGAAATCGGAAGAGGTACTAGTACCTTTGATGGAATGAGCATTGCCCGCTCCGTTATTGAATATATTAAAGAAAAAATTAAAGCCAAGACACTGCTTGCTACTCATTATCATGAACTAACGGAACTTGCAAGCCACAGTAAGACCATCAAAAACTACTCCGTCGCAGTAAAAGAGCGAGGAAATGAAGTCGTTTTCCTCAGACGCATTATTCCGGGTGGCGCTGATAAAAGTTATGGAATTCATGTTGCTCAATTGGCAGGATTGCCTAAAAGAGCGATTGAGCGGGCCCAAGAACTACTGCTAGAATTAGAAACACATCAGCCAAAGCCTCAGACACCTACCACTAACGTGGTAGAATCTGCTCCTTTGCAACCGATGTCATTATTTACATCTGCGCTGGTAGATGAACTATTACAGCTTGATGTTATGACCATTACCCCTTTAGAAGCTCTTAATATTCTCTATAAACTGCAAAAACAAGCAAAACAGGAGTCTGGACAATTATGAATATCATTCATGTGTTAGATGAAAATACAGCGAATAAAATTGCGGCAGGGGAAGTAGTCGAGCGCCCGTCCTCTATTGTCAAAGAACTAATTGAAAACTCCATTGATGCAAAAAGTAGTCATATTGAAGTAGAAATTATGGATGGTGGTATTAGTTTTATCCGAATCACGGATAATGGTAGTGGTATGAGCCCTGAAGATGCTAGGCTAGCAATTCTTCGCCATGCCACTAGCAAAATCACGGTAGCGGAAGATTTATCAACCATTCACTCGTTAGGTTTTCGTGGTGAAGCCCTACCGAGTATCGCTGCCGTATCAAAATTTTCATTAACGACTCGTTTACATGACAATCAACCGATGGCAACCTATGTAGAGGTAGCAGGAGGGATTACCACTGACATTCGAGAAGCTGGTGGTAATGTAGGAACGACCATTGTGATACAAGATTTATTTTTTAATACACCAGCTCGTAAGAAATTCTTAAAAACACCACCAACTGAGGGTTCTCATATTAATGATATTATGATAAAACTCTCCTTGTCTTATCCAGATATTGCCTTTAAGTTAATTAATAATAATCGTTTAGTATTATCAACACCCGGTAACAATCAATTATCCGATACACTACTTAGCCTCTATGGCCAGAAAATTTCTCCTGATATTCTGCCCATTCACTATGAAAATTCTAGCGATCATATTTATATTTCTGGCTATTTAGGTAAACCGACGCTACTAAAAAGTAATCGTCAGTGGCAAACCATCATCGTAAATGGACGAGTCATTAATAGCCGCGCTATTGGCAAAGCGCTAGACAATGCGTATCATTCTTTGTTACCCAAAAGCGGTTATCCATTAGCAGTACTAAATATAACAGTAGATACTAGTACCATTGATGTAAATGTGCATCCACAAAAAACGGAAATCAAATTTAGTAATGAACAAACCATTTTTAGGGCAGTATATAAAGCTGTGACCGATGTGCTCTCTGGAGCGCATAATCCGACTCACCTCGCAGCTACAGCCGAACTGAAACATTATACGACGCCATCTGCGCCTAGCTATCATCGACAAGAACCGCTTTATACCAGCCTTCCGACTCCCATCGCTTCCTCATGGCAAGAAACTCCAATGCCCCTTACTACAGCAAGGACGATACTGCAACAAGAAGAGGTCGTTTTTAAGCAAACATCTGAACCTGAAATGCTACTACAAGACCCTGAACCTCAATTTTTCTTGCAACCATTAGGTCAAGTGGATGACTGTTTCATTATTAGTAGAGGCCAAGATGGTCTATATATCATTGATCAACATGCTGCTCATGAGCGGATTCTCTATGATAAAATGAGTCAATATAGTGATCGCATCTCCTCGCAACAATTATTAGTACCAATATTTATGGATTTTGATGAAAAAGAAGTCATGATTGCCTCTGATTATCAATCTACATTTTACGAATTAGGCTTTGGTCTCGATCAATGTGGACCGAATACCATGCGAATTACCGAACTACCAAGTGATATACCAATCGCAGAAGCTGAAAATGCTATAAGAGAAATATTAGATGCTATCCAAAATATGCATAACCCTACAGCAGCAGAACTACGACATAGTGGTCTACAAATTGCGGCTTGTCGCGCTGCGATTAAAGCTGGCGAAACGCTCAATATGCGTCAAATGCAAGCACTGATTAGTGAACTTTGTAATACGAAATTACCGTATACCTGCCCCCATGGACGACCAGCTATGATACGCTTTAGTCCCGATGATCTGTATAAAATGTTTAAACGAACATGATCAGTACGAAAAATAAATATATACGTTAGGTAGTAGGTGATACCCATGCAATTAATTGTGACAACCGTCCAGCATCCCTCTGAGGAGATTAATGCCTTATCACACCATATCGCAAACACACTACATATTCCGTTTGTCCCAAGAGCTAAGCATTCACTGATGTCGATGAAAATACATTACCAAGTGGATAATATCATTGTGGTATCCAAAAAGGGTCCCTTAGTCAATACGCCTGGTGGAGAATATTTTTTTCATTTGAATATGGCGCAGTTACGTATAAAAAATCTTTTAAAAGGTCAACATGACCATATGGTATCCGCTATGGGCCTCGCCCCTGGTATGTCTGTTCTTGATTGTACCCTTGGTCTCGCTACCGATGCGATTGTAGCAAGCTATGTAGTGGGTCCTACGGGCTTTGTATTAGGCATAGAAACCTCTCCCTCTGTTGCGTTTATCGCAGATTATGGACTAAGACATTTCGTGACCGATGAAGAAGAGCTTACCAATGCATTGCGACGTATTGAGGTGAAACAAGCTCATTCTTATAAATTCTTGGCTACCTTACCAACAAATAGTTATGATGTAGTCTTTTTTGACCCCATGTTTCGGCATCCGATTCATAGTAGTTCTAATGTAAAACCGCTTCGCTATTTAGCCGATAATAGTCCTTTACCTAAAAATACCCTCAAAGAAGCTTGTCGCATTGCTAAAAAACGAGTGGTTGTCAAAGAATCAAATAATAGTAATGAATTTACACGCCTAGGCATCACGACAGTTTGTGGTGGAAAATATAGTCGAGTGCATTTTGGCATCATTGAAATAGGAGAATAGGAATATGGAACGTATGATCGCCGTCATTGGCCCAACTGCCGTCGGTAAAACAAAACTCAGTATTGATTTAGCTAACATGCTACATTCTGAAATCATTTCTGGCGATTCAATGCTCGTATATAAAAATATGAATATTGGCACTGCTAAGCCCAGTATGAACGAACGTTCTAATATTATTCATCATTTGATTGATATCTTAGAGCCAAATGCTGATTTTAGTGTAGTGCAATTTAACGAACTTGCCAGTCAATGTATTACTGACATCAATCGCCAAGGGCTCATTCCCGTTGTGGCAGGCGGTACAGGTTTATACATTAAATCATTACTAGAAGGGTACCAGTTTAATACGACGCCTAGTGATGAAAAACTACGCACGAAGCTAGATCTTCTCGCGAAAGAGCATGGTAATCAATATCTGCACGATCAATTAGCGAGCGTTCTGCCTGATACAGCAAAACGTTTACACCCAAATGATCTGCGCCGGGTGATACGTGCTTTAGAAATCTATTCTCTAAGTGGTGACACCGTATCACAACACAAACAGCAAGAACTTCTTTATGATGCTATAATTATTGGTCTTACGATGGATCGTAAACTTTTATATAACCGCATTAATCAACGAGTGGATCTGATGATAGAGCAAGGTTTAGTCGAAGAAGTTGCATCATTGCTAGAAAATGGTGTACCACCTAACTGCCAAGCCATGCAGGGTATTGGTTATAAGGAAATTATCCATTATCTACAAGGTGAAATCGATTTAGACACTGCAACCGAAAATATAAAGCAAGCTACGAGGAATTTTGCAAAACGTCAGCTTACTTGGTATCGTAAAATGCCTTATATTATATGGTTTGATGTGGACGATTTTAACAGTTATGAGACAATGTTAGAAACTATTTACCATAAAATAGCAGGAAAATTCAACTTGCTAGTCGAATAGAAAAAATAAATGATAAAAATCGGAGGAATGGACTATGACAACTAAAATTATTAATTTACAAGATAGTTTTTTAAATCAAATACGTAAAGAAAACAATCTACCTGTCATTATCTATCTTGTCAATGGGTTTCAGCTTCGAGGTGTAGTGAAGGGCTTTGATAATTTTACTGTGATTATCGAAAATGATGGGAAACAGCAATTAGTATATAAACATGCCATCTCAACGATTACACCCCTGAGAGCAATATCACTAGCTTCTCATGAAAAAAACGATGACAAACCACTTGCAAAATAAGATTCAACATATCGAACAATTGAATCTATATATGACGTACTACGTAAATTGCATCTATATTGTTAGTCTGCCGTTAATAGGCTATAGGGCATCGCTTGCGTCCTTCGTAAAGCCACTCAGCCCTATAGCCTATTACCGACGATTACCTTTAAAAGACTTAGTGTGTTATATATAAACTAAAAAACTCTTGGCTTTTACCAAGAGTTTTTTAGCACCCTTTTTGCTAAAACGAATATACTGTATAACACTGATAGCCGTGTGGTGAGGTGACAATTATGTCGTATAATTGGCCGCAAGATGTACTGTTGGCCATTGAAAAAGGGGAAATTCCTGCAACAAAGGCATTACAACAGCTCCGGGAGATGGATACTATGCCTAGATCAAATCCC